>JAYTGR010000798.1:0-23366 GCA_043733205.1 Chthonomonadaceae bacterium | reverse complement strand
CCTGCGCTGCGCCCATAAAAAAATTGACAAAAAGACGCCACGCTGAAAAAGGGGCCGGGACCGACAGGCTGTTCGCCTGCCTGTCCCGGCCCCTCTCAAATCATGAGGAGCAGATTTCACTTCTGCTTCTGTGGCTCCGCGTCTCAAGCCACGCAGGCAGGGGAAATTAAATGGCTTCGCTCTCCATCTCGCCTACCCGCTGGCGGAAGCGCAGCCAGGACACCCCTGCCGTCACTGGCGAAGTGATCAGGAAAGCGCCCCACACCGTAATCAGCCCTCCGCCCAGAAACCTCAGCCCCAGCCAGACCAGCAGCACGGTCGTCCACATGCCCACCGTGCCGATCAGCAGCGGATAACGCGTATCGCCGGTCCCACGCAATGCCCCCGACTGCACCATTCCCACCGCCCAGAAAGGCTGCGTCAGCGCCACCATGCGCAGTCCCTCCGCACCGATACGCACGACATCCAACCGGCTGGTAAAAAGATGCATGATCGGCCTGGCGAAGACGAATATCAACGCCGCCATCGTGCTCATCCAGATCACAGCCCAGGTTGTCGCGACCTGCGCTGCGCCCGCACCCAGGCGGAGCCGCTTCGCTCCGATACTCTGCCCGACCAGCGCCGTGGCCGCCATGCCAAAACCTATTCCCGGCAGAAAAGAGAGCGAAAGCGCCGACAGCGAGATCCGCAGCGCTGCAAAGGTGTTCATTCCCAGACGGGCCACCAGGACCGTCAGCACAAGAAAAGCCGACGCCATCAGAAGCTGCTCGACCGAAGCAGGCACTCCCAGCTTGAGAACTTCCCGCGCGACACTCCAGTCCGGCCGCCATCCCTCTCTTCCGGCAATCGTAATGCCGCTCCTCCCTTTCCAGAGCGCGTGGAGCAGCAGCGCCAGCGCGACGGCGCGCGCAAAGAAAGTTGCCCACGCGCTGCCGACCGCTCCCAGCGCAGGCAGACCCCAGCGTCCATAGATCAGGCCATACGCCAGCGCTGCATTGAGCACATTGGCGACCGCCGTCACGAGCATCGGGGTGCGCGTGTCGCCCGCCCCACGCAGCACTCCGCCCCCGATAATAAGCGCGACCAGCACCACCACCGTCCCCATCGTGACCTGGAAATAGCCGGCCCCGATACGCGTCACCTCCGGTGCCATCCCAAAGAGACCGATGAGAGGATGCGCCAAACCCAGTCCGACCAGCGCGAGCGGCACAGAAAGAAGCACGCTCCATACGAGGGACTGGCGGGCGATCCGGCTGGCCCGCTCCGACGCACGCGCCCCTATCGCCTGCGCAACGAGAATGGAACTTCCCACCGAGAGAGCCGACAGCGCCGCCAGCAGAAAGAACATGATCTGCAGTCCGCTGCCGACACCTGCGATCGCCGCCGTGCCAAGACCCGCCACAAGCGCCGTATCCACAATGCCCAGCAGCGTCTCCAGCAAATTCTCGCCGATAACCGGCCAAGCCAGTCCTAAAACCCGCCGCCGCAGAGCCGCAGGCTCCTCCGGCACTGCCGTTATCTCTCGTTCCAGCTCCTCGAACAATGTCTCCGCCTTTGTGTACTTCAGAAACCCAGCAGGATCGAAATCATTCGGGATGGGTGGGGAAAGTCACCACGACACGCCCGCCGCCCTGCAGACGGTTCTCGTAAGAGATTTCACCCCGTAAATCGTGACGACCGATAGCATCGATCAGTTCGAGGCCGGTATTGGCAGCCTGCTGCGGATCGAAGCCGGCGGGAAATCCCCCCCCATCATCCGTCACTTCCAGCCGCGCCCAGCCGCCTTCTGCAGACAGCGAGAGACCCACCTCTCCCTTGCCATGCTTCAGAGCATTCGACATCAGTTCGTTTGCCAGCAGCAGAAACGCGCTGCTCTGCTTGAGAGTCAGCCGAAGCTCCTGCGCTGTGATCCGAACCTGTCGGTCTCCGGCGGTAGCCTGAATCATCGGAGTAAGCCTTTGCAGGGCGACCATGACGTTGACACTGTCGAACCCCGCCTCGATTTTCGCCTCGATGGTCAGCAGATCGTGCAGCGAGGCCAGAGTCTGGATATGCTGCTCCAGACGTTTCAGGACGCTGACAGGAACGAACTGCGGACTGTCCATGATCGACATATCCACGACGGCCGCCAGCGTCTGCAGATTGTTCTTGATGCGGTGATGGGACTCCGTCATCGCCCGCTGCAGCCGTATACTGAGGGCCTGGATCTCTTCCTGCCGCAGCTGCAGCTCTAAATTCTGCTGATGCAGCTGCCGCTGCTGAGTTTCCAGGTGCTTCCATAAGCGCACTTTCTCGATGGCATTCTCCACCGCGATCAGCAGAGATTCCGGCGTCAGACTGCCCTTTACCAGATAGTCCTGAGCCCCGCCCTGGATCGCACGCACCGCGATCCTCTCGTCCCCTCCGCCCGTCATGATGACAATGGGATAGAAGGAGCGGCCGCTTTTGCCTGTCAGCTCGGCCAGCAGTTCCAGGCCGCTCATCGCGGGCAGATTGTAGTCTATCAGAATGCAGTCCGGAGGATCTGAACTGCACAGATGCACCGCTCGCTCACCGGTTTCGTCTTCCACAAACACATAGTCATGTTCCAGGTCGCGCTGCAGATACCGCTTGATGAGATGGCGATCCGCAGAGTTATCGTCTATGAGCAGCAGGGTGCGTTGAGGTTTAAACATAAGTTTGGTTCGCGCACAGTGTCCCGACTGCGGAATTCACTCCGCATCTTCCCCTGCCTTCTGCAATGTAAAGTAAAACGTTGTTCCTTCTCCGTATACGGAGGATACCCACAACTGTCCGCCGTGCCGCTGCGCCATTTTGCGCGCGATAGTCAGTCCGGCGCCTGTGCCGCCGCCGAACTCCTCCTGTGAATGCAGCCGTTTGAAGATACGAAAGATCAAATCCAAATGTCTCTCCCGGATGCCGATCCCGTTGTCACGCACATAAAAGACGAGGGGAATCGGATGTGGCAGCACAGAAAGCGGCTCTTGTAATACCTGTTTAGCCAGCTGGATTCTCGCCTCCTCTTCCTCCAAAACACCGATCTCCACCCACCTCTGCTCCCTGTCATTGTATTTGATCGCATTGCTCAGCAAGTTGCTGAAAAGGGAAGCGGCCTGCACTCCATCGCAGGAGACGGTCGGCAAAGCATGGGGAATACGCACTTCCATCTGCGTCTGCTGCAGGCGCGGACGCAGGGCTTCTAACGTCTCTTCGACCAGACGATTTAGATCGATCGCTTCCAGGCTCAGCTCCTGCTGCCCCACGCGCGAGTAGAGCAGCAGAGAATCGATCAGCGTCTCCATACGTTGTGTCAGACGCAGAAGCGTCTCCAGCTGCTCCTGTCCGGCCCTGTCCATCGCGCTGCCATAGTCTTCCCGGAGGAAGGTGACGTAGTTGCGAATGCCGCGCACCGGCTCGCGCAGATCATGTGAGGCGATGTAGGTGAACGCATCCAGCTCTTCATTGCTGCGCTGCAGCTGGCTGTTCAGCGCTTCCAGCTGACCGGCTTTGTGTAAGATCACGCCGACGAATGCGCGCCGAAACTCCTGCGCGGCTTCGATCTCGACAGACTTCCAGGGCAGAGACTTGCCCCGCACAGTCTCTTTCCACTGCGCAAAGGAACGGCGCGGAGAGAGGGGACGGGTGATGTCCTCCTGCACCTCGACCGGCCTATTCGGATCCCCGGCCCACGAAACCGTCTGCACCCTTTCCGGCCGAAACCAGAGTAAGTAATGCTGCTGCGCAGGAGAAACAACGATGGCCAGCACGCCGCTGGCCGCCTGCTGGAAAGCCCCAGCCGCAGGAAACAGTTCCGCCAAAGCGTCGGTGGCAAAAACTTCCTCCTCCGATCGAGCCGCCAGCCACGCAAGGAACTCGGCCAGAAAGGCACTGTCCGGAACCTGACCCAAACAAAGCAAAACGCCGTCGGTGCAGACGACCGCTCCTTCCGCCTCGATAAAGTCCAGAAGATTAGGCCGATGACGTACCAGTCCCTCCTGATACGCCGGCTCGTTTGCCATCAGTGTCACCAGCTGCGCCTGAATATCTTTGAGACGTATTCGGTAGGTGACATCGGTTGCATCCTGCTTGGTGGCAAGCTGCAGAGAGACGACCTGCCCCAAAAACTCGCAGGCCGTGCGAATATCGTAGGACAGAAAGCGAGGAGTGTTATGATGACAGGCGATCAATCCCCACAGTTTACCGTCCTGCAGAATCGAGATGGACATCGACGCCGCGACCCCCATGTTTTTGAGGTACTGCACATGAACCGGCGAGATGCTGCGCAGCACGCAGAAGCTCATATCCAGCACCGTCCCGGTCACCGGATTGAGGATAGGCACAATATCCGAAGGCATATCTTCGACATCGGCGATAAGACGCATCAGGTTGAGCGTATAGAGCCGGCGCGCCTGAGCGGGAATGTCGGAGGCGGGATAGTGCAGGCCCAATAACGCATCCAGGTCGTCGCGCTTGCTCTCAGCCACCACGCTGCCATGCCCATCGGCATCGAACTGGTACACCATGACGCGATCGAAGCCATTGATCCGCCGAACCTGCTGCGCTGCTGCATCGTACATCTGCGTCAGCGTTCGCGCGCTCTGTATCAGCGGCACCGCCTGCCGAACCAGCGCGTAAGTGTCATGCCGAGACGCCTCCTCCAGCATGGGTTCCAGCTCCAATACCAGGACGCCCTGCCGACGATGGACGATGGCATCGAAGCGCGTTTCGCCGCCCAAAATCTGCAGGGTCAGTACATGAACCGGATTGTCGTCCAGACGCTGATGCCGACAGGCCTCCTGCAAAACTTCCAGATCGGACGGCTGCAAAAGCACATCCAGCGGTTTGCCGAGCAGTTCACTCACCGTCACACCCAGCAGGGCATCCACACTGCTGCTCACCTGCAAAATCAGAAAGTCAGGCTCGCGCAGCGCCAGCAGCACGCCATGCGACTGAATACGGCTGGGAATATGAATCGGCTCGCGTTCGCAGTTGGTCAGATCGACAGGCTGATCGGGGGGCAAAAGGCTGCCGGATTCGAGGGCGTTACTCATCGCATAACCAGCTCTCCAGGGTCGTAAACGTCTCGCAAGCCGCGCCGATCATCAGAGTCTCTTCCTCCGGCCCCGCCGTATAAGAGTTCAGCGCCACACCGAACGCCCGCCACATCACCCCCACCTGGGAACCATAACTGCGAAAGAAAGCGCTGCAGTTCTCCGCCTCCAGGCCATGAACACTCTGCAGGTGCCGGGAAATGATCTGCCCGCCCAGCGTCGATCCCTCCAGCACATACAGGCAGCCGAGCGCCTGCGCCGCCTGCATCAGCGCTGGAAGATTTTCACACAACGGCAGAGCCTCTCTCTGCAGTCCACTCAGACCCAGCGCCTCTAAGTCCTGAACCAGTAAATGCCCTTTGCGGCGCAGCGGGAACTGCACCTCGGGGATCGACTGGCACAGTTCGGTGAGACGTGCCTCTGCCGGCACATAGAAACCATAGAAACGCGCCAGAAGGTTCCTATAATGGTCGATGGAAAGCGCCCTCTGCAGCAGGTCGAGACGGCCTTCCAGGCGCTGATGGCTCTCATGTGTTTGTTCGCGTAATCTTTGTAGAATCATATTACCACGATCACAGCCCGCATGTGTCCGCCCTCAAGCGCAGGCAGGAACAGAAGACCTCCCAATTCACCGCACAACCGCCTATGAGGCAATAGACGGCCCGCACGCTGCAAAGGTTCCCAACGAGGTTTGTCGGCGGCGATTACGGCCCAGAGCCATTGGCATGGAGAGTGAAGTCTTCGATCACACTGCCGTCCAGTTCGACCACACGTATCGAGAGCGCGTCTCCCTTGACCTGGAGTTCACAATGGTGATGGACCTTCTTCGCCCGCAAAACGAAGGGAGTGTCGGGCGTGAGGTCGTAGAGCGGCGCGCCGCCGCCGCCCGTTACCAGATAGGTGATGCCCTTCGCAAAATGATGCTGATAGTTGTGGTCGTGGCCGTTGATGACCAGCTGCACATGCCCTTCGGCGAACAGAGGTTCAAGCCGCTTCGCCCGCTCGGCGGATTCCGCCCGACGGTCCGGCATATCCACGCAGGTATGCACCGTATGGTGAAAGAACACGATGCGCCACTTCGCGTCCTGATGCGCCGCAAGGTCTTTCCGCAGCCACTCCTGCTGCGCCGCATACTCCGACACCGGTCGGTTGCTGTCCATTGCCACGAAATGCGTGTTCCCGTACTCGAAAGAGTACTCCGCCGACACATCGAAGTACTGGAAATAGGGCGCGCCGTGGCGCTCGTGGTTGCCGAGGCTGGGATAGTAGGCCGTTTCGCTGAGCGCCCTGCCCGCGACCTGCCAGAACTCGTTCCACTGCGCCTGGCTGTTCCCGTCCGCGACCTGATCCCCCGTCTGCAGAACGAAGTCGGGCTTGAACATACTCATCCGCTCCAGAATAGCCGCATGCACCTTCGGCTGCGTGCGATTATCGCCATAAGCCACGAACTTGAAAGGCTGGTTTACCGGCGCGGCCGTCATAAATCCACCGGATTTCGTAACGCCGGCGCAGGCGACCGCAAAAGTATAGTGCTTATAAGGCTTGAGTCCGGCCAGTTTGACGCGGTGGAAGCGCGTCGCTTTGACGTCGTGGACCGTCTCCGCACCCGGCACAGTCACCTCACCGACAGCAGGCGCATCGCTCACCCAGCAGACCGTGATCCCCGTCTGCGTAGGCAGCATGAGATATGGCCCCTGATCGATGCCCGTTGCGCGCGCGCAGCCGCCGACACCCACCAGCAGCATCGCCGCCGCCAGCCTCCTCCATAAACTCATCGTCTTTATATCCCCTTCGTCCCTCGTCCGATTCCATTGCATCTCAGCAGGACTTCGTCGTCTGCCTCCAATAGTCTACCGTATTTACCTGGGCGTTCGATGCAGAATCTCCTAACCTCCTGCCACGCGCGTGCAGCCCATTTCATGGAAGCGCAGATCGAGCGGCTCCCGTGCAGTCCCATCCGGGCGCTGCCGATTTCGCTGCGGTCCTGACTGTCAGGATAGCCTCCTGGTCTGCGACGGTCATGCCAAAGCGCAAAGTCTGGATCAGCTGACCGATAAGGCCGCCAGCGGGCCGACCAAAGGCGCCTATCGCCAGTGGACCATCGAAGACGACTAAACCCCGCGCTGCAAAAGGGTCAGGGCGCTGCGATTGGCGCAGCGTCCCAGATCCGCAGATCGCCGTCCTGCCCGACCGCCGCGATGCGCTTTCCGTCCGGTGCAAAAGCCACACTGGTAATCTGATGCTGCCCCGCCTGCAGGGTCAGCAGCTCGCGGCCGGTCTGCGCTTCCCATACCTTGACAGTCCCATCGCGGCTGCTCGTCGCCATACGCCTGCCATCGGGAGA
The DNA here is from genome assembly GCA_043733205.1 of Chthonomonadaceae bacterium. Classification (GTDB taxonomy): domain Bacteria; phylum Armatimonadota; class Chthonomonadetes; order Chthonomonadales; family Chthonomonadaceae; genus JANXLO01. The sequence continues at coordinate 15,971 of JAYTGR010000798.1, read as the reverse complement.
AAAGACGACGCTGACCAGCCAATGGGTATGTCCTCTAAGGACAGGCCCAACAATTACCGCTTCACTTTTCATGTTGGATGACGGGACGATCATGAAGCAGTTATTTTCGCGCGTCTCCTAAGTGTGCAGCGCAGGCGGCCCGTCTCCACATCCCAGACCTCGGCGGTATTGCGCAGATTGGCAGCCGCCAGCCACTTCCCATCCGGAGAAAACGCCGCCCCCCATAGTTCACCGGGGGCGATAAATTTGCGGATCACCGCCTTCGACCGAAGATCCCGATGGAGAATACGTCCTGTGCCAGCCTCCCAGGCGATGGCCGATTTATCGCTTCCGGCAGTAAACACCTGACGGTCATCCGAAGAGAACACGGCGCTGTTGATGCCGGCGGAATGCCCCACGAAATTCCGCAGGAACTGTCCATTGACGGTCTTCCACAATCCTGCGGCTCCCTCTTGATACACGGTAAAAACAGAAGTTCCATCGTGAAGTCGAGGCCGGAAGGATCGATGACAGAGCCGAAACCGGACTGGTCATTGACGAACATCTGGAACGACAGGGTAAGCTGAGTGGAAGCCGTCGGCACCGTAAAGTTTTGCAGCAGGGCGTGTGCGCCGGGATTGTCCGACGCCGTCACGGCATAAAAGCTGCCGCCGCTGGGATTGGCCGCCGTGCTGAAAGTGATGCCGTCTACAGCCGGTGTAACGCTGCCCGGCGTGCTGACGTAAAAATGGTCCGTGCCGGCGGAGCTGAACTGGCTGGCGGCTGTCCAGTCGGAGAGCGAGCCTGCCTCGAAGCTGCCGTTGGTAATTAGTTCATCCGCCTGACCGGGCAGACCTGCGAGTCCGGCACAGAGCGCAAAAGCGAGTGATAGTCCGATATGCGGACCCAAACAGCGCGGAAACAGCATGTGGATGCCTCCTTATTCGATAATCAGGTCAGCCTCACTGACAGAATTCAGTATAAGGGAGAGTGCGTAACGAGTTCGTTACCTGCGTTACAAACAGAGCGCCTCTCCGTTACGGAGAACAGGCGCTTGCGTTACCAGGGAAGAAACAGATCGTCCGGAAAGTGGTTCTGGGGCTGAAGGAGAGTAGTTTTGTCTGCGTCGGTGCTCACACTGCGCCTGTAAAGAACAAACAAAAAGCCCCTCCTTACGAAGGAGGGGTTGGGGAGGTCGCCGAGAGGCTGATCAGCCAGGAGGGCGCAGGAGCGGCGCAGCCAGTTTCGTATCCAGCTCCCCTTCGCTTTTAGCGATCACGAAAGCAGCCAGGCCATTGCCGATCAGATTGGTAATGGCCCGCGCTTCGCTCATGAAGCGGTCGACGCCGATCAGAATCGCCAGTCCAGCGACGAGGGTCGTGTTGTGCGTACTCGAAAGCGTGGCCGCAAGCGTGATGAAACCGCCGCCCGTTACCGCCGCCGCGCCTTTGCTGGTCAGCAGCAGCAGCGCCATCAGTCCCAGTTCCTGCGCGAAGGAGAGATGCGCATTGGTCGCCTGAGCCAAAAACATGATCGCCATCGCCAGATAGATCGAGGTGCCGTCGAGATTGAAAGAATAACCCGCAGGCACGACGATGCCCACCACACTGCGCGCACACCCGGCCCGTTCGAGTTTGACCATCAGGGGAGGCAGCGCCGATTCACTCGACGACGTGCCCAGCACCAGCAAAATCTCCTCCTTGATGAACCGCAAATACGCAGTCAGCCGGAAACCATAAACCCGCGCGATCAGCCCCAAAACGCCAAAGATAAATAACAGACACGTCGCATAGAAAACCGCCATCAGCTTCACCAGCGCCAGCAAGGCCCCGATTCCAGCGATGCCGACCGTGGAGGCCATCGCCCCGAAAGCAGCCACCGGTGCCAGCCAGACCACCATCCCAACGATAACGAAAAAAGCCTGCCCCGCCAGATGCAGCAAGTCCGTCAGAGGCTTTGCGCGCTCCCCCATTTTCGCCAGCGCGACGCCCATCAAAATCGAAACCAGCAGAACCTGCAGAATCTCTCCCCCGGCAAAGGCGCTCACAAACGTAGCAGGGATGACATGCAGCACAAAATCCACCGCGCTCTGATGTCCCCCAGCCTCACGGTAGGTCGTCAGCTTCTTCATCTCACCCGCCGACGGCTTGTAGTCAACCCCCACACCCGGATGCAGCAGGTGCGCTGTCCCAAGCGCAAGAAACATAGCGATCGTCGTGACCACCTCAAAATAGACCAGAGCCTTCAATCCCACACGCCCGACCTTGCTGAGATCCCCTGCACTCGCGATGCCCCCGACCACCGTAAAGAAGATGATAGGCGCAATCAGCATCTTAATCAGACTGATAAACCCATCCGGCAGCGGCTTCATCTGCTCCGCCAGCCCGATCTCCCCCGTATGCGAAGGAAACATCAGTCCAAATCCCACCCCCAGACCCACGCCCAGCAGCACCCAAAAGTAGATATGCTTGTACAACGGCTTCCTTGGCAGCGCCGCGATTGCCTCCCCTTCAGCCAGAACATCATCTCCCCCTGCATTTTGCTCTTCAGACACTGCAGTCTCCTTTAAAAATCGGGAACGGGTCAGCGACAGGCTGAATACGAGACCCTTCCTCACTATTGCATAATCCAGATGGCTGACGTTCGTATCCTGTATCAGAATTATGAAAACGACTCCGAGGAACAACGCGCCCCTGGCGCTCAGCCGAATGACCGTGACCGTCATGTCCATTGCCTGCGGTCTGACGGTCTCGAATATCTACCTGAACCAGCCGCTTCTGGCGGAGATCGGGCAGGCTTTCCATGCCGACCCCCGACAGGCCGGAGCCGTGACGACGCTGACGCAGATCGGCTATACCCTGGGCATCCTGCTGCTCGTGCCTCTGGGGGATGCGCTGGAGCGCCGCCGCTTGATCCTGATTCTCCTCGCAGCGGTCACTCTCGCCCTGACGATGGCGTCTCTCGCACCGACCCTCGTATGGCTTGCCGCCGCCGGACTGCTGATCGGGCTGACGACCATCATCCCCCAGATCGTCATCCCCCTGGCCGCCAGCCTCGCAGACGCGGACCAGCGGGGCCGGATCGTCGGACGCGTGTCCAGCGGTCTGCTCCTCGGCATTCTGGGAGGCCGGGTGGTAAGCGGTCTGCTCGGTGCGGCCTTCGGCTGGCGGCCCGTCTTCGCTGTCGCCGCCGCGCTGATGGCCGCCCTGGCGATAGCCGTCGCGAAATGGTTCCCACGCAGCAGTAAGACAGCGGCAGCCATGCCCTACGGCGCTCTCATGCGCTCACTGCCCGCACTGCTCCGAGAAGAGCCTGCCCTGCGGCAGGCCTGCGTATTCCAGGCGATGGCCTTCGGGTCGTTCACCGCCTTCTGGACAGCCCTGCCCTTCTTCCTCAGCACATCCCCCTACCACTACGGCGCGGCGGCAGCAGGCCTGTTCGGGCTGGTCGGCATCGGCGGCGCGTGCGCCGCGCCTCTGGTAGGCCGCCTGACAGACCGGCGCGGCCCCCTCTGGGCGAACGGCATCGCGATGAGCCTGACGCTGCTGTCGTATGTGATCTTTCGAATGGGCGGAACGCAGTTAATTTGCCTTATCATCGGCGTTCTCCTGCTGGATGTAGGCGTGCAGGCCAATCAGGTCGCCAACCAGACGCGGCTGTTCGGCCTGCGCCCCGACGCCCGCAACCGTCTCAACGCAGTCTATATGGTCTGCGCCTACATTGGAGGATCTCTCGGCTCGTTCCTGGGCGCCTGGGCATGGACCCGAAACGGCTGGTCCGGCGTCTGCACCGTCGGCCTTACTCTCCTCCTCATCGCACTCGCCGTCTACACTCTGGCCATCCGAACAGAGCCCAAACGAACAGGATAATCCTATATAGGCCCCCTTCTCGTCCCCCTTATCTTGTCCCTTATCTAAAAGGTATTGAGTTTAGGCCGCCCGGTTAAGCGCGGAGGAGTCGCCCTGTCGCATTGAAAAGGCATCGGACTTAAGGGACAAGATAAGCCCAGCCCCGGAGAAGAAACACACGGATCCTGCATGTCTTTTGGGCACGCCTAGCACTTGAAACGCAGGCAGGCAAACAACGACACCCGTGCCGCGATACACAGATCTGCGCGGCATTCTAAAGGGGCTCGGCGGTTTCCCACTCCTCGAAGGTCTTACGCTCAAAACGGGCATAAGCCTGCATCAGCAGCAGGGCATCGGGAGTGGAAATGGGCTTCGGCACCTTCTCGATTGGGCAGGGCATCCACTCGACGTGCCCCAGCAAACGACAGACCAAAGGCCGCGCTGGATAGACCACGCAGCGGCCCGCCTCCATATCGCGATACCGGCACATCGTCACCGTGACGCCATCTCCCAGATCGACACTCTTGTCCTGAGCCTCCACCCTCGCGATCTCAGCGCGTTCCGTGCCCAAACAGGAAGACAGGAAGCTCTGAATGCTCTCCCACTCTCCCCTCGCAGCCGGCACACCCGCCGCGCAGCGCAGGCCACAGGCATCGCACCCATTGCAGACACTCAGATGCATCTGCTGCTCGCACCGCTCCTTGAGTTCGATATACTGCACGGACACCTGCTTTCATCTTTGGGTACGCAGCGAGCTGCAATGCACAGAACCGAGTAAGGACGGATAGATAACGGCACATGCGGCCGTATGTCTCTACAGCCAACCTGCATCGCATCAATCTTCTTTCATAGCCTCTATTTCCTTAGGCTCCTCGGTCTCCTCGGTCATCTGGAGGAACTCGTCTTCGGTGAGGATGGGAACGCCGAGCTGCTGGGCTTTGGTCAGTTTGCTGCCCGCCTCATCACCTGCCACCAGATACGAGGTCTGTCTGCTGACGCTGCTGCCCGCGCGTCCTCCCATGCGCTTGACCATCGCCTCGGCCTCCTCGCGCTTCAGACGAGTCAGCGTTCCGGTGAAGACAAACGACTTCGAGGCGAAGCGGTCGGACTGGGGCGCATTGCTGTGCGTCTGCGGACGGACGCCTGCCGCCTGAAGTTTGGTCAGCGTCTGCTGATTACGCGGCTCATCGAAGAAGGCGCGAATGCTCTCCGCAGTGCGGCGCCCTATCTCGAAGACGCCTGCCAGTTCGTCCACCGAGGCTGCCTGCAGGCGTTCCAGAGTGCCGAAATGGGAGGCCAGCACTTCGGAGGAGTGCTCCCCTATGTGGCGAATGCCGAGGCCCGCGATCAGGCGGTTCAAGGGACAGGTCTTGCTGGCCTCGATGTTGGCGAGGATCTTGGCCGCCAGCTTGTCGCCCATGCGCTCGAAGCCCAGCAGCTGCTCTTTGGTCAGCGTATACAGATCCGCGACATCGCGGACGAGGCCGGACTGGGTCAGCTGTTCGCACTGCTTTTCGCCCAGGCCCTCGATGTCCAGCGCCGTCCGGGAGGCGAAGTACTTGACACGCTCCTGCATCTTCTTGGGGCACTCCTCGTTCGGGCAGCGGACGACCGCCTCCCCTTCCGGCTTGACGACCTGCGTTCCACAGGAGGGACAGTGCGTCGGCATGACGAACTCGACCTCGTCCCCGGTCCGCGCCGAGACAACGACCTCGACTACTTCCGGAATAACCTCCCCGGCCCGCTGAATCACGACCGTATCGCCGATACGCACATCCTTCCGGCGAATCTCATCCTCATTGTGCAGAGTAGCGCGCGCCACGATGACGCCTGCGAGCGCGACCGGCGTCAGGTTGGCGACCGGCGTCAGCGCCCCGGTGCGCCCGACCTGCACCTCGATGCTCTCGACCTTCGTCCGCACCTGCAGCGCCGGGTATTTGTAGGCGATGGCCCAGCGCGGGGCGCGGCTGCTGCCCCCTGCCAGTTCCCGCTGCAGCGCAAACGAGTTGACCTTGACCACGACCCCGTCGATATCGTAGGGCAGTTCCGCCTTCTTCCCGCCCCACTCGTCGCAGAACGCGATGACCGCTTCGATGCCCTCGCAGACACGCACATTGGGATTCGTCCGCAGGCCCCAGGCGCGATAGGTTTTGAGCAGATCGAACTGGCTCGGGAAGGTCCAGCCCTCGCACTCCCCGACGGCATAGAGAAAAACATCGAGGCGGCGCCTCGCGGTCTCCGAGGGATCTTTCTGGCGCAGCGATCCGGCAGCCGCGTTGCGCGGGTTGGCAAAGGTCTTGCCGCCCTGCTCTTCCAGTTCGGCGTTGATCCGCGCAAACTCCCGATGCGACATAAAAACCTCGCCCCGTATCTCGATCCGTTCCGGAACTCCCACTCTTTCCCCGCCTGAAGGCGCCGCCTCCTCTGCCGCTGCATCGAACAGGGAAGAGGTCTGTGCCTGCCCCTCTGTTTTAGTCTCCGGGCCTCTCTCCGCCGTTTCCAGCCTGACGGGGCGAAGCTGCATCGGCAGGGCCGAAATCGTGCGCAGATTGAGCGAAATATCTTCGCCCATCTGCCCATCCCCTCGTGTGCCGCCCGAGACGAAACGCCCGTTTTCGTACGCCAGATTGACCGAAAGCCCGTCGATTTTCATTTCGCACACATATTCGAAGAGGAGTTCCGGTCCGGCCCCTGCCTGACGGCGCAGTTTCTCCTCCCAGGCGCGCAGATCTTCCGCTCCGAAGGCGTTGTCGAGCGAGAGCATAGGAACGCGATGCGGGTAAGGGGTAAAACTGGTGACGGCATCGGTTCCTACCCGCTGAGTCGGGGATTCGGCGGTCAGCAGTTCGGGGTACTGCTCTTCGAGGGCGCGCAGTTCGCGCATCAGATCGTCGTAGGCGGCATCCGAGATTTCCGGCTCGTCCTGCGCATAGTAAAGGTAGTTGGCGCGGCGTATCTGCTGCCGCAGCTCCTCGGCGCGCTGCTGCTCCTGCGCACCGGCACGGGCCACTTCCGGGGATACGATTTCGGCGTCGGTCGATGTCGGCATCTCAGTCTCCATGGCTCAAGAGGTCCTCTCCAGCGACCAGATACAGGCGTTCCTGGGGATCGGACGCGAGATGAATAAGTTCGGGGGCGAAGCCGCCGCCTTCCAGTTCCGCCATAATGTCGATTTCGATGCGGCGGTCGCGGCTCCAGTAGCGGCCCATCCGCTGAATGTTCAAGTTCAGTCTCGGCTGCGCGTGCCTCCGCAGCCACTGCGCTCCTATCTCCTCGAAAACATTCCAGCCCATATAGTCGGCCAGATAGGGCGCCACCCGGTCCACGCTGCTTCCAGGCACGGTCGAGGGCAGCTAGTTCTCTGGTACGGTTAAAGAACGGCTCTGGTTTGAGAGTGGAAAAAGACATACGCGCTTTCATTCGTCAGGACATCTTGATTTTCGTAAATCATGATTAAGTCAAGTACAGTTGACTCAACTATACTCAATATGGATTGCCGCTGTTAGACGCCCCGTAAATGAGGGGCGGCGGCTATTCGGAGGCGGCGCGGTAGGCGGCGAGGACGGCGGCGGGCTCGCCATCCTGCACGATCTCACCGTTGTTGAGCCAGAGGACGCGGTTGGCGACCCGCTCGACGACGGCGAGATCGTGTGAGACGAAGACGATAGTTTTGCCACGGGCCTGCATGTCGGCAATGAGGCGATAGCATTTGTTCTGGAAGGTTTCGTCTCCCACCGCCAGCACCTCGTCCACCAGCAGAATATCGGGATCGATATGCACCGCGATCGAGAAGCCAAGCCGCAGCTTCGCGCCGTCGTTCCAGCCGTGCAGCGGCGTATCCATCTTCCCTTTCAGTTCGGCGAAAGCTTCGATCTGGTCCATTCTGTCACGGATTTGGCGGGCGTTCATTCCCAGCACCGCCCCGTAAAACTGCACGTTCTGGAAACCGGTCAGATCCTGCTGAAATCCGGCTCCCAGTTCCAGCAGGGGAGCGATGCGGGCAGGACGCCCGTCCGGACCGTTCAGATGAACCGTGCCGGAAGTCGCGCGGTAGACACGCGCCAGAATACCGAGCATGGTGGATTTCCCGGACCCGTTGCGGCCTATGATCGCCAGCGTCTGCCCGGGCGGGACCGTAAACGAGACATCCCGAAGGGCGGTAAACTCCACGATTTCCGCCCGCTTGAAAATGCGTGAGAGTGCGCCTTTGATGCTTCCCGTATGCAGGATGCGAAACTGCTTCACCAGATGGATGATCTCGATCGCGGGCCGCTCTGCGGCTGCCAGGGGCTGTTCTTTCTCCATCGGATTCAGTATCGCTCCACGAACTGCCACTTGCGGGCATTGAAGAAGGCGTAGCCGCTCCAGGCGATCAGCAGCGTGAGGAGCACCGCGCCGCCATAGGACCATACAGGCGTCGGCACCAGATGCGCGCCTTTCAGCTTTTCGTTGAATACCTCCGGCGCCTGGGGCTGCAGCAGGGAATCCCGAAAACCGGTGATGATGGCGGAGATCGGATTCATCATATAGATCGGATAGAACCAGGCCAGACCCCGTTTTTGCATGGCATAAAAGATATTGCTGCCAGGGTAAAACACCGGAAGCAGAAACAGCATAGGACCAAAGAGAGTCTGCAGGAGATATTTCACATCCTGATAATAAAGATTGAGCGCCGCGAACCAGAAAGAGAAGCCTATGACAAGCACAAACTCCATCACCAGGAGCAGCGGAAACCAGACAATGGAAGGCAGAATCGGAATATGGATGCCCAGAAGGGGAGAAACGATGTAGAATGCAGTAAAATAGAAGGTCCATCCCACCAGAAAATGGATGCCGTTGCTGATCACATAAGCCAGTGGAATGATCTCACGCGGTAAGTAGACCTTCTTCATGATCCCGTAGTTGTTCAGGAGAGACTGACAAGAGTCGAGGCAGGCGGACATAAAAAAGGTCCAGGGGATGAGGCCGCAGAGCAGGTAAGCAGAATAATTGTCTACATGTTTGCCTGTAATTCCGTTAAAGAAAAACGTGTAGACCACCACCTGGATCAGCGGAGGCACGATAGACCACAGAACGCCGAAAACGGAGTTTTTGTAGCGGATTTTGAGTTCGCGCGCAACGAACTGGCGCAGCAGGTAGCGGAAGCGCCACAGCTCCTGCATCTCTTCACGCATGCGAGCCGTTCTTCTCTTCGGGAGCCGCAGAATCGGCGGCTTCATCCGCTGCGATGAGGACTTCCGCATCTTCCGGACGGGCCGGCTCCAGAAGCGCCAGCAGTGCGGTACGCGGAATCAAAACTTTGCGTTTTCCGGCGATGCGAAATGCCTGCAGCCGGCCCTGCCGAATATAGGAGCGTATCGACGACTGACTGACCTGCAGGTATTGAGCTGCCTGCTCGACGGTAAGTAGTTCTCTGGACTCGACATCCATGCGTTTGCCTCGTTCTGGAAAGTGTGGGTCGCCGCGCAGATCGTGCCATGCGCATTGAGCGACAGAGGAATTCTGCTGCGTGTGGTGAACAAGGTAGAGTATACAAAATACCGCCAGGGATTGTCAATAGTTCACAGAAAGTGCATGACGTAAGAGCCTGCGGAGAGAGAAGAGACCGTGAAAACAGCACGCTGGAAAATGCGCATGGGGCTTGTGCTCTGCCTCCTGGCCAGCGCAGGCACGTCCAGGGCGCAGGAGACGCCGCCACAGCCGCCGCAGCCAGTGTTACGGCGCGTCGTCCTGCTGCCTCCCCCGGCCCCGGACGCCGCCATGCAGACGTGGATCGCAGCGGCGCGCGCAGCCGCGACCCAGAGGCCACGGTCAGGCGGACTGCTCGGTCTTTTCTCCAAAAAAAAGTCCGCTCCGAAGCCGCCCGCTGCCGAGCCCGGCAGCAAAAAGAGAACCGGTGAAAAGCCGGTTCCGCTGCCGGAAGCGACGCCGGAACAGCTGCATGCGCTGTGTGAAACGCTGCTCTACGAAGATCTGGCCGCCAGGCTGCGGACACAGCGGCATCTGATCCTGCCGACCGAAACCGAGGTGCGCAGCGCGCTGGCCGCGCTGCACCTGACGGTCGCCTCTCTGCAGAACAGCAGGATGGCGCGGCAGCTGGGCCGGGAATTGGACTGCGATGCCGTCCTTCTTCCGGAACTGACGCATCTGGAACGCAATGAAGGAGCGGCGCGCACGGTGACACTGCACGGCACGATGCATTTCGTGCTGCTCGATCCCGCAGATCGTTCGGGCACAGCCCCGTCCGGCAGGCGCCGAAAGCATGACCAGCCTCTGCTGCCCCCCGTGTTTCCTTTCGCTGGGACGGCGGCGGCTGGCCATACGATGTTCCAGGAGGGCTACAGCCGCTCCGCCGTCCAGCTCGCGACGGAAGCGGCGCAGCAGGCGGCGGCTGTCGCCTCCCATACTTTCTGGACAGGCGAGATCGCACCGTTTGCACGGGTGGAAGAGCGTGTGGCTCTGCTGCCCGTTCCGGCTCCCCTCACCGCCGATGCGCTGCTTTTTACCTCGGAGGGGCGGCGCGTGGCGGCGGCGGCAGTACGCGATCTTCCTGCCGATCTGGCGGCACAGTTTCACCCCGAGATCTCCCCGCTCAGCGGGAAGGAGATCGTTTCGGCAGAGAGATCGAGGTCTCTCCTGCGGCAGGAGGGAATTACGGCAGACGCGCTCTGGAGACAGGATCAGCCCGAAGTCGCGCGTGTGCAGGCGCTGGGAGCCCTGCTGCAGGTCTCCTATGTGCTGATGGCCCATATCACGGCCGCAGAGCTTCAGACCGGAACGCCCGATGCCGGCCAGGCGTTTGCCACGCGGGAGGCACGCGCCGAAGCGGTCGGCGCACTTGTACGCGTGGCAGACGGTATCGTTCTCTGGCAGGACCACGCCACCGCGACCATGACCCTGCATCCGACCGGAGACAACAGATCCAGCTCTATCGACAAACAGGCGGTCGAAGAGGCCGAACATTTTGCCCTCACCGCGCTGCAGGCGCGCTTCCGGACTTACCGCGCCCGATTCGAGAACTGACCTACCATGCCCTCTTATACCGCAACCGGTCTGGTTCTCCACCGGCTCAACACCGGAGAGACCGACAAAATCCTGACCCTCTATACACGCGAACACGGCAAACTCTCCGTAATCGCCAAAGGTGCCCGCAAAGCCGGCAGCCGTCTCACCGGCGCAGCGGAGCTTTTCACCGAAACACGGTTCCTGCTCGCCTCCGGGAGATCGCTGGAGATCGTGCAGCAGGCCGAAATTCAGCAGTCGTTTCCCGGCATCCGCACCGACCTGGAGAAGCTGGCGCGCGCGACATACCTCTGCGAACTGCTGGACCGGCTGACGGCGGAGAGCGACGCGCTGCAGAGTCCCGAACTCTACGATCTCCTCCTCTCCGCGCTCTACCTGCTCCAGCGCGCCACGACCTATCCGGACGCCGTTGTCCACGCCTACGAACTGCATCTGCTGGCAGCGATCGGTTATGCGCCCGCTCTGGAGAGCTGTGTGCGCTGCGGAGAGCCGCTGACGGGCCGACAGACGGGCTTCAGCCCCTCCCTCGGAGGCGCACTGTGCCCTGCCGACCGCTCCCGCGCCGACGATGCCCAGTCTCTCTCCTTCGACGCTCTCAAACTCCTTCGCCTGCTCACCGCCGCCGAACCGGAACAGCTTCTGGCGCTGCAGCCTTCCGCCAAAGTCGCCGCCGAAGTCGTCCGGGTCCTGCGCTGGTATATCCGCTACCGCGCCGACCGCGACCTCAAAAGCTTGGACTTCCTGGACTCCCTGCGCATGACCCCATGAAAACAGCTAATAGAGGTCGCCGATACCGGTGCTGAGAGCCTGGCCAGCGCTGCCACGTGCGAAGCTGGGGGAGAAGGGAAACGCTTTCAGGCGCAGTGTGAAGTAGATCTGGCGGCTGCTGCCGGCGCTAAAGCCGACCGGGCTCTCGGAGTAAGTGAGCGAAGCCTCCATACAGTCCCACTCATGCAGCACCTGAAGGCTGCGGCTTTCGAACATCTTCGTGACGCCGTTGTAGCGCCAGAGCCCCTGCACACGCCAGGTGCGCCCGACCGGAATGTCGAACTGCGTGTTGATTTGACTGAACTTGTGCAGAGTCGGATCGTAGCGCCCGATGAGATCGACGGCGAAATCGTTGCGGGCGCGCACTTTCACACTGTTCGAGAAGGAGATGAAGGTGCCGGTGTTTGGGTCGTAGGTGGCGAGGGCGTCGTAGCGCAGATTGTCGTTCGGCCGGACCATCATGCGCGTGGAGAGAGTCTGGAAAGGGCGTGGCGCGAGGCCGGGCGTCTGACCGATCAGGTCGTAGCCGACCCGCGCTGTGAACTGGAAGTGCTTGTCGTCCAGATAGCCGGCTTCGGCGGTGATGTTGTGCGATTTGCTGAAGACATCGAACAGAAACGGCGTTCCGCCCTCCGGCTGCTCATAGTTGTAGTTGAGATCGATGCCGGAACGGCCGCCCAGATGCTGGCGCAGACGGGTGGTGTTGCGCATGATGTACTGGGCCGCCGTGTCGCTGTAGAGTCTCTGTTCGAAGCCGCCGCTCGTCACGATCTCCGTGCGTCCACGCATCAAATTGAACTGCTGGAGGGTGATGCCAAGGAGAACGCGATTGTCGGTGAAGTGGTGGCTGGGCTCGGAGTAGCGTCCGACCCCGATATCGACATGCAGCGGCACCGATCTCAGGAATCCACCCTGATAGCTGGACGTATCGGTGCTGAATTTCAGTTCCGGCAGTTTTTCCAGCGTGCCGAAGGAGCCGTTACCGGACTGCGGGCCGATGGGGGAGTCTTTGTTGGCTTCGAGCGAGAAGGAGTAGTCCCGCGAGACGTGCTGCATCTGGAAATTCGACTGAAGCGTGGCGGTGCGGCTGCTGAAGGTCGAGGCGGTGCTGAGATAGCGGTTCGCATCGAACCCATAGGAGATCGAGTTGTGATTGGAGCCATGCGAAGCGAAATCGAACGATTCGCGCAGGCTGCCTGTGATCTGACTCGTGGCGCTGATGGAGGGGCCGGACTGATCGGAATTGGTCACACCCAGCGTGAGGTCGCCCTGCACTCCGTGAGCGGCATCGGCATGGTTGAAATTGAAACGCGTGTTTTGCGAACTCTGATTCGAGCCGACGTAGAAACTATCGCGCTGCAGTTCGGTGCTGAAGGCGAATCGATTGCTGCCGCCGATCCCCTGCTGATGCTTGAAACTGGCAGTGAAGTAACGGTCGAAGCCATCCGCGAAATAGCCCTGCATCGCGAACAGACCGCCGTTCTGAGGGCCTAAACCGCTGCCGAGCCCTGGAAGCCGCTGCACCGAGCCGTAGCCGTAAGCGTTGGCGACGACGCCGGATGTCGCCCCGGTAAAACCCCCCTGCGGCGAAACCCCTGCCGTGCTGAATCCACTCGTCTGTTTGCCTGCCAAATAGTCCTGTTCCAGCCGATAGCCCTCGCCGCGTTTCTGCGTGATGTCCAGCCGCACGAACGTACCTGCGTTATTTCCTTCAGCAAAAGCGTAGGGCAGCCGCACATAGTAGCCTTCGTTGGTGTTCTGTCCGAACTCCGGCAGGTAGTCGGTGCGCGGCCGCCTAACGTCTGGCTGCCGGACGTCGAGCGGCACCACGACTTTTGGCAGCGTGACGACCTTGACGCCGAAAAGATAGAGCGAGACTCGGTGCATCACCAGCTTCTGATAGGGAAAGAGTTCAGCTTCCCCGATACGAAATTCGTAGTGATGCTTCTCTTCGATACAGGCGGTCGCGGTCACCTGATCGGCATAGCCATAGCCTGTGCTTGTGCCGAAGAGCGAACCGCCTGTGACATAGAGCGGATCGAGAATGCGGTTTTGCAGCAGGGAAGGATCCACCATGGCGCGCGGGTTGTCTAAACGGAAGGACCGGGTCTTAGGAAAGACATGGATGGCGTCCGCATAGGAGGTCAGACCGTGTGCGACGATTTTGGCATTGCCGCTGAACACGAGCTCGCGGTTGAAGTTGCCAGCCATTTTATCGGCGGTGACGGTGGCGCCCGCATAGGAGACTTCGACGCCGTGGGTGGCTATGATTCCGCCCTTCCCGTCGGAAAATTCCAGGGAGCCGAAATGTGTGTTCATCAGCAGCTGGCCAGGGCGGTCGGATGGAGAGACGGCAGCGGGGTCCGGGGTGTTCCCCGAGGAAGCGTCCGGCTGAGCAGGCACAGCCTGGGAAGCGCCTGCCAGCGGCGCGACAGGCGCTTGAGGGGCGGAAGGAGACGCGGCAGGCGATTGGGGAATGGCGGAAGGAGACGCGGCAGACTGTCCGGCTGGGGCTTGCGCGGCTGCCGTTCCCCCGCTGCCGATCAGGCCGGAAAGCAGTGCGAACCCAGCCTGCAGCCGACAGGCAAGATTATAGACAGTCCGCGTTTCGATGATAATCTTACCTGCTGCCTGGAATGGGAGATCGGATTTCGGAGGAAGGGCGCCGAATGCGGGCGCTCCCCTCGCTTAACCGGCTTGGGGGCGGAGCGAAAGGGGTGCGGGGGCCGGTGGTGGGGGCACGAACAACCGGCCGCTCCGCACGAGAGAACTTACTGGCGAATCAGTTCGCTGGGACCGAAGTGCCGCAGCTTCTTGAGAGCGCGGAGCTCGATCTGGCGCACGCGCTCACGGGTGACATGCAGGCGGCAGCCGACCTCTTCAAGCGTACGAGCATAGCCGTCGTCCAGGCCGAAACGCATCCGCAGAACCTCTTTTTCGCGTCCGGTCAGGCGGTCGAGAACCTCTTCGATCTGCTCGCGGCGGATCAGGTTCAGCGTGGCCTCGGACGGCGAAACGGCGGTCTGGGACTGAATAAAGTCGGCCAACTGGCTGTTGTCTTTCTCTCCAACCGGGGTTTCCAGGGAGAGCGGCTCCAGCGCGATGCGCATGATCTCATTGACGCGCTCGACCGGGACTTCGAGTTCGCGAGCGATCTCTTCTACGGTGGGGTCCCGCAGCAGCTGCTGGCGAAGGCGGCTGGACGCTTTGACAAGTTTGTGAATGATCTCCGCGACATAGACGGGACTGCGGATGGTGCGGCCCTGATTGATGATGGCGCGGGCGATAGCGCGGCGGATCCACCAGGTTGCGTAGGTGCTGAAGCGGTAGCCTTTGCTGGGGTCGAACTTCTCGACAGCGCGAATGAGTCCGATATTGCCTTCCTGAATGAGATCGGGCAATGGAATACCGCGCACACTGTATTTTTTGGCGATGGAGACGACGAGGCGCAGGTTGGCTTCGGTCAGTTTATCCTTGGCCTGTTTGTCGCCGCGCTGTACGGCGCGGGCGAGACGGATCTCTTCGTCGGCGGTGAGCAGCTGCGCACCCCGCGCGCGGCTCATCCAGACCTGCAGGCTCTCTTCGTTGCGATGGCTGTCGTTCTCTTCATGCAGATGCGGCATAGCGCCGGTGCGAATATCCGCATCATCCCCAGTGGATGAAGTCGTTTCCTCATGATAGACAGCCGCTTCCACAACCACGTCGCTCTCGTAGAGGGTCAGCAGGTCGTCATTGGGTTCGCTATCGAAAGTGTCTTCCGTCTCCTCTTCACCCAGCTCGGTGTCAACCGGGCGGGCAACGAAACGGGCATCGCGCGTTCGGCCCTGTGTCCTATCCAGAACAGCGGTCTTGGTGCTCATGAATGCCACTCCTCTCCTCCGACGTTCAGTGTCTCGTATGCGGTGGCGTATCTCACGTCGCGGTGACTACGTGCCTTTTTTCACAGACTATTTTCTGCGCAGGACGCTCTGGACAGGTAAACAATGAGATTGCACATGAGCCATTCTCCTGTTCGAGTGCGGATCCGGGAATACGGAGCGCCGTGCGCTGCGTCCAACGAGTGCCTAGATGATTGCTCTCAACCGTATTATAAGACAGCAATGCGGATTTGTCAAGCGATTTTTACCGCGCTCTCAAAAAAAACATTTTGTTGCGCGGCAATCATGCAGTAGCATCAACGCGACTGCAGGCATGTCCTATCCGATGTATCGCTTGTATTCGCTCGCTTTAACCGCTTTCAATCCCGTTCCACCCTGCCGGTGAGCTGACGGAGTTCTGCGACGGTTCGCGTCAGCGTCTCCAGCACATATTCCAGCGCAGGCCGGTCCGTGCTCGCCCCCATAGTCAGCCGCA
>JAYTGR010000797.1:0-3633 GCA_043733205.1 Chthonomonadaceae bacterium | reverse complement strand
CCATGCCCGTGCGGACATACGCCTGATCGGCGCTGGTGCGGCGATAGAACCCCATAAACGCGATCACGCCTCCGACCAGCGCCACCACGACGCCGACGACAGTAAGCGCGATCCCCGAGCCGACCGGCATGTGAATTCCAATCAGGCCGCCCAGAGTTCCGACAAAGACCAACACCAGTCCCAATACCAGAATAATGAATCCCATGCTAATCCCTCCTTCAAACCATCTCTTCGACGAGCAGTCTGCCCTGTGTGTCCATATCCAGCACGATCGCCGACCGGCCCTTGTCTATCGTCAGCTGGCCGGGAGCGACGCGGCAGGTCTCGTCATGCAGGGTTCCGAAACCGTCGTACACGTGAATTCGCCCCGACGTCTGGCCGGCCGCAAAGACGATCGTGCCTGTCAGGCCGATCAGCTCGCTGCGAGAGACGATCAGGGTCTCGTCCTGCGGCATGAACCGGCCGATCACACTGGCTGCGACACGTGCGCCGGCTGCCCCGCCCACCAGGGCAATACCGGTCAGGAGCAGGATCTGCCGGGGCGACGGCTGCTCGGCATGGGCCATGAGCCGATGCGCCCAGAAACCGACAACGCCCCAGATCAGCAGGAATGCCTCCAGAATCATGGCCAATGGCGCGCGATTCGCACCGGTCAGGTTCAGAACGAGATGATTCGTCACCATTACGTTCGGACGGCTGTCGTTCGTCTTCTGGCCGGCACGAGCGCCGGAGTGCGCGCCGGCGGGGTGTACTGCCGCCGACGACGCGTGCGCGCCATGCCCGGCTGGGCCGGCGCCTGGAGCGGAAGGCGCATGACCATGAATCTCCGCCCCGTGGGCGTGGGGACCACTGTGTCCTCCGTGTCCGCCGTGATGTCCGAGGCGCAGCGAGGAGAGCAGCAGCAGCAGCGCCGCGATTCCCATCGGGAGCAGAAAGATCAGATAGTGCCATTGCAGAAGCATCGTCGTATTCGTCATCGTACAATGTCCTCCTTCGCTTATTGGAGACGCACCGCGCGGGTCAGGGCTACCATCGCTGCTCTCGCGCGCAAACTAAAATTATATCTGCCTCATCTCTGCGCACTGTTTCTGTGCGTGTCCAGGGGGTTTCCTCCCCTTCGGACTCACGTCACGCGAACGCCTGACGGTATGCGGAATCAAATCGGATTTACCATCGATTGACCCGGAAAGGACAATAGTGTATAATATGCACGTATCGACTGTTCACCCTTGGTCCCGTTTTTTCAGGATGTTTCCCGTTTGCAAAGCAAAATCAGGAGAGATATTTAATGAGCAACGACGAACTCTTGCCGGGTTCCGAGACGCCTCCCATCGCAGAAGAGGCCGTCCCGTCCGCGCAGGAACCGTCCGAAGCGGTTGCGCCGCCTGTGGCTCCGACCCGACGCCGTCGGTCGAAGCCGACAGGGACTGACGCAGCAACTGTTTCCGACCCGTCCGTTACCGAAGCCCCGACGCGAGCCACCCGCTCCCGACGCAAACCCGCTCCCCAGGGAGCGGAAGACCCACTACCCACTCCCGCCGCCGAACTGCCCGCCGCGACGGAGGGAGATTCTGCGCCCGAAAAACCTGCTCCACGCCGCCGCCGTGCTGTCGCCAAAGCGGAAACGCCTGCCGTGGATGTTCCAGTGCCCCCCGCTCCCGAAGCCGAGCCGCCGGTCGAAGAGAAGGCGCGCACACGCTCCCGCCGCCGCCCCCGCGCAGCGGAAGAGACGCCTGCGCCTTCGGCAGAGCCGACCGCCGCCGCATCGGAAGCCGTGTCTCCGGACGCTGTCGAAGTTGTACAGCCCGAGAAACCGACCCGTGGCGCACGCTCGCGTCCTCGGCGCAAACAGGAACCTGCTGCCGATCTCCTGCCCGAAGGAACAGATGCCTCCGCACAGGACATCGCCGGCACAGCGGCCCCTGCGCCTTCCGAAGAGGCTGTCGCCGCCGATGCTCCGTCGGCAGACCCCGCCACTCCGGAACGGGCACGACGACGACGCTCCTCGCGTTCCCGCCGGCGTGGAGCAGGCGAAGATGAGACCAGCGCAGCCGAACCCGCAGCGGCCGAGACGATCGCTGCGGCCACGCCATCTCCCGAGGGCGAGGAGCCTGCAGCCGAGCCGGAAGGCGCCCCGACGCGGAGCCGACGGCGTGGAGGCCGCACGCGCCGCAGCCGCGCGGAGGAGACCGATGAGACCGCTTCTGCGGCGCTGGAAATCGATACGGAGCCCGAGCCGATCGCCGTGCCGGAACCTGTCGAGCTGCCGATTGACCGCACGGTCGGAACGCATCTGATTTCGCGGAACGGTCTGCCGGAGATTCATATCGACGGCGTCGTCAAAGCGCCGCTGCTCTTCTTCGGCAATCTGGATGGCCCCAAAAACCGCCAGCGTGTGCTGTCGGAGGTGCGCCGCGCCGCCGCTGCGGGGATCCACCTGCACTCTGTCCTGGTAGACCTGCCCTGTCCGCTCTCCGATTCCAGCCATGCACTGCAGGAGATCGACGAACGGCTGCGCGCCGTCCTCGAAGCCGATCCGGAAGGCTATGTCATGCCCCGCATCGTCTTCGTTCCCGCGCGCGGCTGGAAACGCGAATACCCCACCGACATCGCGACCTATGCCGATGGCACGACCGGCGATCCCTCGCTCACCAGCGAAAGGTTCTGGCAGGAGGCCGAGCGTTCGCTCGCCACCCTGATCGCCCATCTCAGCGAGTACTCCTGGGGACGCCGCCTCTTCGGCTACCATCTGGAGCGCGGAGAGTGGTTCCAGTCTGCCGACCAGGGCTTCGACCGCAGTATCGTCAACCGCGATGCCTTCCGCGACTGGCTGGGCAGCCGTTACAAGGACAGCCTCGTCAGCCTGCGCGCCGCCTGGTACGATGGCGACGTGCAGTTCCATACCGCTGAGATCCCGCCTCTGCCCACCCGATCCAATCCCCAGCGCGCCTTCTTCGAGACGCGGCGGGAGCGGCGTGTAATCGATTTCTACGAGTTCACGTCGGAGAGCACGGCCCAGCGCCTCATCGCCCTTTCGAAAGCCGTCAAAAAGGCGGCAGGACATCAGGCTCTTGTCTCCGTCTGCTACGGCTACACCATGGAGTTCGGACACGGTTTCAGCGGCCATCTCGCTCTGGGCCTGCTCGAAACGGCGTCCACCATCGATCTGATCTGCGGGCCGCCCTCCTACCGTGACCGTGAGCCTGCCGGCGCTGCGTCCTTTCCTGCTCCTGTCGATTCGCCGCCGCTGCACGGCAAGCTGTGGCTCACCGAAGACGATACGAAGACCTTCCTGGCCCCTGTTCAGCAGGATCCGGAGGACTTCAATCCCCGCCTGCCGGACCGCCCTTCGACCGAACAGGCGATGGCCCGGATGCATGGCAAGACACTTGCACACGGCGTTGGCCTCGGTTTCATGGACCTGTGGGGCGAAGGCTGGCTGGACGACGATCTCCTGTGGGAACAGATCGGCAAATTCGCGAGCCAGTATGCCGCCTTCCAGCAGCGCCGGGAATATCCGCGCGTTCCGGAGGTCGTCGTGCTTGTCGATGAGCGCAGCCTGCTGCACATTCAGCGCGGCGAGCCGTTCTTCCGCCGTCTCACCAATGGTCTGCGTGAAACGCTCCAGCGCGC
>JAYTGR010000796.1:0-3634 GCA_043733205.1 Chthonomonadaceae bacterium | reverse complement strand
TGCAGCTGTTTGTGGACCGGGCGCAGGCGGCGTGTGCCGATTTTCAATTGACGGCGCGCAATGCTGCCAATGTGGCGGCGCTGTGCCGGCGGCTGGAGGGACTGCCTCTGGCGCTGGAGCTTGCGGCAAGCTGGGCGCAGACGCTCTCGCCTGCGCAGATGCTGGCACGTCTGGACCGGCGTTTCGAGCTTTTGCGTGCGCGGCGCAGGGGAGTGGCGGTTCGGCATCAGGCGCTGGAGGTGTGCATCGAGTGGAGTTTTCGGCTGCTCCCGCCGGAGGTGCAGGCTTTCTTCTGCCGGTTGTGCCTGCTGCGCGGGGAGTGGACGCTGGAGACGGCGGCGATCGTCGCTGGGGAGAGCGATGTTTTGGAGAAGGTGCAGCGATTACGGGATGCGTCTTTTCTGTTGTCCCAGGAGGTTCCGCAGGCGGACGGTCCTATTATGCGTTTCCACATGCTCGAATCTTTGCGTGAGTTCGGGCTGGAGCGGTTGGACCCAAGGGAGGTGAATGCCGGATACGAGCGTTTGACGCGTCATTTTAGCGCCCTCTCGGGTTCCGACCCATTTGCGACGGTCGATACCGAAAACGTGCGCGCGGTCGTCTCTTGGTGTCGGCTCTCGGCATCCGGAAATTTGCTGGAACTGGACCTGCTTAACGCGCTCATGCATTTCTGGGGAAATCGCGGCGGCTGGGTTGAGGGGCGGGAGTGGGTGCAGGCTGCGCTGGAGCGACAGACGGGAGAAGCCACTCCTGCGCAGAGGCAGGCATGGAATACGCTCGGCTTTTTGTACGCCATGCTGGGCGACGATGGCCAGGCCCGAGACTGTTTCGAACGGGTGCTGGCCGATTCGAAACGGGCGGAAGATCCGGTCATGGCAGTGCGTGCCCTGAGCAACCTGGCTATTATTGCGGTGCGGGAAGGAGACTCTTCTCAGGGCTGCGCGCTCATGGAGCAGAGCCTGCATCAGGCGGAAAGGCTTGGCGAAGTACGCATCATCTCCACACAGAATTACAATGTCGGCGCGGCGCATCTGGAGCTGGGACATTACGAAGAGGCGCGACGTTTTCTTGATCGGAGTCTCCAGCAGAGCCGTGAACAGGACTTTCCGGGCGGTATCGCACTGTGCCTTTCCAGTCTCGCGCAGTTGGCACGCAAAGAGGGGGACAGCCTGAGCGCCCGGCAGATGCTGGAGGAGAGCCTGGAGATATTTCGCGCCGCAGGAGAACAGCCTCGTATGGCCGAGGTGCTCGATCGCCTGGTAGAACTGCTGGCGGAACAGGGCGATGCCTTCCAGTCACGCGTCTATGCCGACGAGAGCACTTTGCTGCACAAAAGTCTGCGGGGAGATTGAATGACCCTGTAACCAGCTCGCTGTCGGAAGGTATTTCCACGTCTATGGCGAAATCTGTGTGTATGTTATCTCTGCCCTGGACGATACGTCTATTCGGCAGTATGTAAGGAGAGGTTATTATGAAAACTTATGCCCCTGTCAATGCCCGGGTTGGCCGCATCTTCGCTGCCAAGGTCTGCTTTACTCTGGGCCTGACCGCCGTCGTCGGAATCGGCACGGCTGCACCCGCTGGCAACGAACTGATCATCAACAAGCAGGTCGTCTCCACCGACGTTCGTATCATCGGAGGGCGGGCCTACGCTCCCATCGGTGATATTGCCAAAGCCCTCGATATGAAGGTCGTTCAGAACGGCGGCTCCTTCGAGCTGACCCGCGAAGGCGGAGCCACACAGATCGCCAATAAACTCATCGGTAAAACAGGACAGGAACTTTTCTCCGGGGAGTGGCGCTTCCAGGTAAACTCCGTCGAGACCACAAACGAATACAAGCCGGCTTACAACGGAGAACTGTATGTCGTCGGGCATCAGCTTCAAGGAAGCAGTCAGCGTATTCTGCCCAAAAAGGGAGACAAGCTGATCGTCGTCCACTGCCGCATCAAAAACGGAACCGGCGCGAAGCAGACCATGGCCTTCCTGAGAGACCCCGATGCCGTTCCCACGTTTCCTGCTCTGAACACCGCTCTGACAGATACGGACGAGCAGTCTTTCGCCCTCTATGCCACCGACGTCCATGTGGATGATTCCTACTACGGGCTGATCAAGACGTCGTTTCTGCCGGGAGCGGCCATCTCCTTCAATCTGCTTTTCAGCGTTCCGCCTGCGACCCGGCCGAAAGACCTGATCTACTCGGCGACCCGCATCAGCGGCAGCACCAAAATAGACGACAAGCATATCGCCAATTTCCGCGTCGCGCTCGCGCCGGAAGAGAAATAGGAGTACAGGAAGCAGGCACCGATGGATTTGTCGGTTATACTCCGGACGGTACAGGCATCCTGGAACGGTTCTATTTTGGCCGCCACATGATCTCGTCCGCCTCGCTGCCCCTGCCCGCGCCCGGCGTACGCGCAGCCTTCGACGGCAATGCCTGCCCTGTCTACTCTGCCAGCCCCGCCGACCCCCGCCTATACGGTGACAGCGGCATGAACGCTGGCTTTCTCGACGGCCACGCCAAGTACCTGCTTCGTTCCGCGCATCAAGAGATCATTCAGGCGAGCGACAGCAGCTACATTTGGCGCTATCTGACAGCCGATCGCTAGAGGCCGAATCCAGCCATTAGCCTCTGGAAAAGCCCGGGAGGGTTTCGGCGAAATGGCAGGCGGAGGTGTGGCCGGGGGCGATCTCGCGAAGGGGAGGCTCTTCGGAACAGACCGCCTGCGCGAAAAGGCAGCGAGATCGGTAGACGCAGCCGCCGCGCGCTTCGCCCTGGCTGCCTGCCCCGGCATTCGCCTCGACGGGAGATGCCGATCTATGGACAGAAAAATTGGGTCGCTTTGAGTCATAAGCAAGAGAAAGTAGACTGTTGAGTCTGGAACTCTTGACTTTTGCCGGTTTTGCTTATACTATAGGAGTAGGTTCATGGGAAGAACCAGAAGATTTCGCCTTTTGATTACGCAGGATCGGGGAAACCCTTTCATCAAGAAAGATGAAGGGAGAGGAGAGATAGCATGAATTTCAACGGGACTATACTCTTTGCACGACCGTCCTTTGCCGAAGGGTTAGCGCGCATTGTAGACATGGGTGGGACGCTCAATGAGTACAACAGCGCCTCCTCAAATGAGGAAGCCGACTATAATGCGCTGCTCGCAGACTGGCAGGCGGTCGGCGACGCA
Organism: Chthonomonadaceae bacterium; assembly: GCA_043733205.1. Lineage (GTDB taxonomy): Bacteria > Armatimonadota > Chthonomonadetes > Chthonomonadales > Chthonomonadaceae > JANXLO01. The sequence continues at coordinate 454 of JAYTGR010000796.1, read as the reverse complement.
ATTCGGCAGGCTGCAAAACAGTACGAAGCAGATCCTGCTGTCATCGACTCGCAGGAGTGACACGAATGCCTGAAGACGACCGACACGGAGAAAGCAGCATTCTGCCTGCTGATAAAGACGCCGCCCCGCAAAAGAAAACCAAACCTTCTGTGGGGCGTCTTTCTATTTCAGCCAGCCAAGAAGTGAGTTATCATTCCCCAATTCCTCCTCCCCAAATTCTGGCTGGATACAACGCAATCGTCGCACCAGATGCAGGGGATCGCATTCTTCGAATGGTAGAGCGTCAAGAAGAGCATCGCCAATATCTGGAAAAATGCGTGATCGAAGGTGACAACAGACGGGCCGACAAAGGTTTGGTTTGCGGCACTCGCTGGCCACGGCAGCCTGCAACAACAACGGGTAGCTGGGATACAGCAGCTTCGGCGGCGGAATAGCGGCGGACACTCCGAGACTT
>JAYTGR010000795.1:0-1140 GCA_043733205.1 Chthonomonadaceae bacterium | reverse complement strand
GTCCTCGCCCATTTCGTCGGCGTACTCGGGGAGTTTGGTCCAGTCGACATAGGGCGTCACCACCGGCAGATCGAAATGCTCCTCTACCTCCGGCATCTGCACGACCGAAAGATCGACGCGTCCTTCGGCAAACGCCTGCTGGATGATCGCGAGCGATTCGCGGGCGTCCAGATCGAGCAGATTGGTGATCAGCAGCGCGACGGTGGCTTTGTCTTCCTGTTCGAGGACCAGAGCCTGCTCCAGCATCCCGACGATTCTATCGCGCAGTTCCGGGATCTGTTCGCCCATTTCGGCCAGCGCGGACCCTGCTCCGGCACGGTAGTAGGTATCCTCCTCCGAGTCCATCAGCGCCTTGAACAGCGGCTCTATGGCGGGCTCGCCCATCGCGGCGTAGTAGAATGCCGACGCCTCGTTGACATAGTCGTCATCGTCGTCCAGAAGAGACAGCAGCGGCTCGATCCCGATGCGGGCGGCTTCGCCCAGCAGCTGGAACGTGCAGAGGGAGTGCAGACGCGTCCAGCTGCGCGGGTCGCCGGTCTCCGTCTCATCGTCTTCTTCGGTGTAGTCGTAGTACGTTTCATCCTGCACCATACTCAGCAGCTGCTGGGCGGCTGCATCCGTATCGCCGCGCTTCAGTTCGGCCGCAATGGCCTCGTAGACATCGGGGAAGTCGCCTTTTCCAAGGCGGAACAGTCTGGCATAGGGCGCGGCCAGACGATGCTGCGGCAGGTCGGGTCTGGGCGGCTTTTTAGATTTCGGTTTCGGCTGGGGGCGCTTTGCGCGGGCGGGCGGCGGCATGGGATAGGTCTCCTGTCAGGCTGCGAGGGTTTGGCTACCATTATACCAACAATGCGGCGCGCGTGGTGCAAATGGGAAAGAGAAGGCAAAAAGATCCACAGCAGTCTCATCGAACAATCGAGAGGATAATCCCGTCTCTTTCGTGAATGTGAGACAGCCTCACCGCATCACGAAGAAAGGGAGAGCCTATTGTCTGCATCGTTCCGTTCGTTACGGCTCACCCTGTCCCGGAGCTTGATCGCGCTGGTGTTCTGCGGTATGGGCGTACTGCATTTCGTGAAGCCCGAGCCCTTTCTGAAGGTCATGCCGGCTGTTTTCCCTTATCCGTATGCTCTGGTGCTG
>JAYTGR010000794.1:0-1140 GCA_043733205.1 Chthonomonadaceae bacterium | reverse complement strand
TCGAGAATGCGCAGACCGTGGCGGCCGGACTGCGGGTGCCGCGCGCGATCGGCGACTTCATCATGCTGGATATCGTGCGCCGCAGCCACGGCACGGCCGTTGCGATCGAGGATGCCGAACTGATGGCGGAGGCCTACCGGCTGGGTGCGGCGACCGGCGTCTGCGCCTGCCCGGAAGGGGGCGCCTGTCTGGCCGCCCTGCGCCGCCTGCGCGCCGCCGGAGAGATCGCACCGAACGAAACCGTCGTGCTGTTCAATACCGGCACCGGCGTAAAATACGCAGAAGCCTTCGCCGCTTATCCGCGTACATAAGCCACAGCCAACTGACGTCCGCCCGCATTATGCTCGGAGCGCTGCTGGCACTTCGAGCTGCGGGCAGCCTTTGAGGGATTCGCACAGCACCTGCGTAAATGCGATCAGGCGGCGGTTCAGCAGCATTCCCGAGGGATGACGAGCAGAGATATTTCGTCCCTGTCACATGAGGAAGATGGCTCTTGGGAAACCAAAGATGGCCAAGCCATCTCTTATAACTATGCGGACAAATTAAAGGTGGATCTAACGCACTTGATGCCCTCGTTGTGTATAGTATCGACACCTTGAAGATCCCGACGCAGCGGGAAGGTGACGCGGCCATCCTGCATGGACAGCGCCTGACGGGTCTCCGCACCCAGGGCGCGGCAGCCGCCTGCTAAGCCGAGTGCTTTGTGTCCAGGCATATGTAGCATGCGACGTAGCCGTGTCCGACACTGGACAGCGGGACTGGCGAAGTTCTGGGAGAACCACGACGCGCTGTCCTCAGAAGAGCAGCCGCTGACTGCAGTCGTACCGCTCTCCACAGTTCCCGGAGCCCGCGACGCAGGCGCGCAGTTTCAGGAGCGCACCATGATCTTCTATCAGGCGAGAAACTCTGCCAAAAACTGCGATTAACGCCGAAAACGGAAAAAAGAGGAAGTTCCGGAAGGGCGCTGTAAAGCACTCCTCCGGCTCTTCCTCGTACACATAAATAGTGGGATGTCGATCACACTTTCCCAATCGCAGTGAATCGAAGGCCGATCACCGTCTGTAGTGCAGACTGCATCTCTATTTCTGGGAAATGATGATCTGATTCGGAGTAGGCGGCAGGGAGATCAGTTCACTCTGC
>JAYTGR010000793.1:0-9765 GCA_043733205.1 Chthonomonadaceae bacterium | reverse complement strand
TCGAACCGACTTCGCACTCCATTCCGATCGTCAATGTGCTGCGGGAGGATGTCGAACGTCCCTCGTTGAGCCGCGCGGAAGCGCTGGCCAATGCGCCGGAAGCACGCGATGGCTGCTTCGTGGTGCCTCGAATCGTGGCGGACTGAGGGGAGAGAGTGGATTTGTCTGAACTGATCGAATTGACCGCGCATGAGGCAGCGGAGCGGATGGCGCGGGGCGATTTTTCTGCGGTCGAACTGACTCAGGCGACGCTGGATCGTATCGAGGCGGTCGAACCGCAGGTGCAGGCCTTCCTGACGACGACCGCCGATTCGGCGCTGGCGGCAGCTGCGGCGATAGATGAACGGCGCGCGCGAGGGGAGACACTGCCTCCGCTCGCCGGAATCCCCTATGCGCTCAAAGACAATATGTGCACCACAGGCATCAAGACCACGGCAGGCTCGAAGATCCTGTACAACTTTATTCCGCCCTACGACGCCACTGTGGTGGCGCGCCTGAAAGCGGCGGGCGCGGTCCTGGTCGGCAAGGCCAACTGCGATGAGTTCGCGATGGGCTCCTCGACCGAAAACTCCGGCTTCTACCCGACCCGCAACCCGTGGGATTTGGCGCGGGTGCCGGGCGGATCCTCGGGCGGCTCGGCAGCGGCAGTGGCGGCACGAGAGTGTACGCTCTCTCTCGGCTCGGATACGGGCGGCTCGATTCGGCAGCCTGCCGCGCTCTGCGGCGTCGTCGGCATGAAGCCCACGTACGGCCGGGTCAGCCGCTCCGGCCTGATCGCCTACGCCTCCTCCCTGGACCAGATCGGCCCGCTCGGCAGAGATGTCACCGACTGCGCCCTGCTGCTCAGCGCCATTTCCGGCCACGATCCCCTCGATTCGACCGCCGCCGATGTGCCTGTCCCCGACTTCGCGGCCGCCTGCCGCTCCGGCGTCAAGGGCCTGCGAATTGGCGTTCCGCAGGAGTATTTCGGGCAGGGCGTCACCCCCGAAACGAGTGCGCTGGTCCATGCCGCCATCGACAAGCTGACGGAGTTGGGCGCGACCGCCGAAGTCTGCTCCCTGCCCTACACCGAGTATGCCCTGGCCGCCTACTATATTATCGCGCCCGCCGAGGCCAGCAGCAATCTGGCGCGCTTCGACGGCGTGAAATACGGTCTGCGCACAAAGGAACTCGCCGGGCATATCGGCCTTACCGAAAAGACCCGCGACGAGGGTTTTGGCGACGAAGTCAAGCAGCGTATCATGATCGGAACCTACACGCTCTCCGCTGGCTACTACGACGCCTACTACAAACGTGCGCAGCAGGTCCGCACCCTGATCCGGCGTGACTTCGACCGCGCTTTCGAGACGTTCGACGTGCTGCTGGCGCCCACCTCGCCCGGCCCCGCCTTTAAGATCGGCGAAAAATCCGACCCGCTGGAGATGAAACTGGCGGATGTCTGCACCATTCCCGTCAATATGGCCGGTCTGCCGGGGCTCTCGCTGCCCTGCGGCTTTGTAAACGGCCTGCCCATCGGACTCCAGCTGATCGGCAAAGCCTTCGATGAAGAGACCCTGTTCCGGGTCGCCTACACTTACGAGCAGGCGACGGAATGGCACAAAGCGAGGCCCACGCTCTGATATGAACATTCGACCCGCCACGCCCGCAGATCTGCCCGCGATCCTCGCCATCTACAACGAGGCCGTGCTGAACACCGATGCGACCGCCGACTACGAACCGAGCGCCCTGGAAGCGCGCAGCCTCTGGTACGAGGAGCGGATGCAGAAAGGGCTCCCAGTTTTTGTCGCGGCAGAGGGTGCGGAGATTCTCGGCTGGAGTTCGTTGAGCCCGTATCATGCCCGGATCGGCTATCGCTTCACGGCGGAGGTTTCGGTCTATGTCGCCGCAGAGCGCCGGGGGCAGGGCGTTGGGAAACAGCTCCTGCCGCCACTGATCGAGGCAGGGCGCGCACAGGGGCTGCATATTCTGATCGCCAGTATCGACAGCGAAAACGAGGCCAGTGTCCGCCTGCACGCCGCGCATGGCTTCCAGACCGTCGGCACCCTGAGCGAGACTTACACCAAATTCGGCCGCTGGCTCGGCGTGGTCTACATGGAGCTGCGCCTCTCCACAGAGGCTGCTCCTCCAATGCCCTGAGCCCCGAGGTACGCGCGTTGTGAGGGAAACATTGCTTTCAGACAGACAACTGAACCGCTCTCTCCGCTGGCTGGGATTTGCCGGCGTCCTGCTGACGTTTGCGCTGACGGCGCGGGCGGAGATCAAGGTCACCAATCTGAAGGATGGCGAGACGCTGCGCTATCCGATCGCGTTTCTGCGGGGTACGACGGACGCCCTGGGCGAACTGCGAATCGCCAATCGCGATAACGACCGCCCGGACGGAACGAATGCCGTTCCGGTCGAGACGCCGAAGTTCAAGATCCTGGTGGAGCTGCGTCCCGGAATCAATCGTCTGACCCTGACCGAGGGCGCGGAAAAGGCGGAAATCGTGCTGACCTATCAGCCGATGACGACGCCCTACCGGGTCCATGTGCTCTATGTCGGCGCGTCGGACGGGGAGATGACCTATCCGGCCGAGCGCGACAACGATCTGCAGAACTACGCCGAACGGCTGGATACGGCGCTCAAACTGATGCAGACTTTTACGGCGGAACGGCTGCACGATGCCGGCTTCGACCGCAGGACCTTTCCGCTGGACCTGGATGCGAACGGCAGGGTGGCGATGCACCCGCTGCGCTTCCCGACGAAGGCGGAGGATCTGAAAAAGCTGGGCTCGGCCGCGCTCTGGCAGCGCTTCTATCCCTGGTCGGGCCGGCAGTTCAGCGAAGATAAGAATAAGTGCCTTATCATCACGCTCTATGTCGGAGGCGCACTGGGCGCGGGCCATCAGGCGATGTTCGGAGCGCTGGGCCTGCATGTCTGGCCCAGCAGCATCCGGGATACCTACCGCGCCTTTACCGACACGACTCCGATCGACTCCCAGAAGGTCCAGGACGACAGCATTGGGCGCAGCGTGGCCTGGGCGCAGGCATCGACTACCATGGGCGCCGCGCTGCACGAACTCGGACATACCTTTGGGCTGGAGCACTCCCCGGACGCGGAGAGCATCATGTCCCGCGGCTTCGATCATTTCAACCGCTTCTTTACCGTGGTCGAACCTCCCAGCAAGGTCAATCCCAGTCCGGCCATTTTTCCGGAGTCCGCTATTGCACAGTGGGAGATTCCGTATGCGGCGCGCCTGAGTGTCAATCCCTGGTTTCAGCCGGACCCGCCCACAGTGCTGGCGGAAAAGCCGCCTCGGATCAAGTTCGAGGCGAAAACGCAGACTGTCGTGATCACCGCGCCTTATGGGATGAAAGTGATCGAGTTCAAGCCGCCGCTGGAACGGCCCGACTCCACCCCGCAGAGCGGGCAGTACAAACTGTTCGTGACGGATACGCCGACGCTCCTGCGGCTCACACGTGATGAAGTGCGGCGTCTGGCACACAGCCCAGCTGGAGCCGAGATCGCCGTGACCGACCGGGAGGGCAACACCGCCATTGTCAACGAGGCGACCCTGAACGGCAATGCCGAGGGCTTCTTCGACGCCGTGAACGATTTCAATGCGGCCAAGAATCCGAATGGAGCCTGGCGTTATGGGATGTTCTCTCCGGACATAAAACCGAATCCTACCTCCTTCCAGACCTATCAGGAATGGATCAAGAGCACGGGCGGTGTCGATGTCCGGCGCTATCCGGGCAATGTCGATCCGAACATAACCCACAACGGCACAGCACGCGCGGTCGTGCAGGAGACGCTGACCTGGGAGCCGAACGCGCTGACGCTGCTGCCGAGCTGGCAGGGCTTCTACAGCGTGGTGCGCTGGACCTGCCCCCGCGAAGGCCGATACCGCATTGAAGCGGTATTTCAGGGCGTGGATACCCGGCCGACCACGACCGATGTCCATGTGCTGCACGCTGCGGCATCGCTCTATGAAGAGCTGGTCGAGGGCATCGGTGCGGCGAGTGCGAAGCGTTTCGAACAGACCCTGGCGATGAAGCTGGGCGAAACCGTGGATTTCGTCGTCGGCTGGGGACGCAACAAGAACAGCATCAACGACGCCACCGCTCTGGATGCCAAAATTACCCTGCAGCCCTGAGCTGCCCACCGGCGCAGACCGCCGAATACGGTGAGGAGTTTGTAAACGAATGCCTGAGTATGAACCTGTTGTCGGCATGGAGTGCCATGCCGAACTGCTGACGGCCAGCAAAATGTTCTGCGGCTGCAGAAACGAGTTCGGCGGCGAGCCGAACACCCGCTGCTGCCCGGTCTGCCTGGGGATGCCTGGCTCCCTGCCCGTCATGAACCGTAAGGCGATCGAGCATGTCATCCGCACCTCTCTGGCGCTGAACTGCACGATCAATCCTAACGCCAAGTTCGACCGTAAGAACTACTTCTACCCCGACCTGCCCAAGGGCTACCAGATCAGCCAATATGATATCCCGATCGGCGTCGGCGGCTGGCTGGATATCGAGGTGGGCGGAGCGGCAAAACGAATCCATATTCGGCGCGTCCATCTGGAAGAGGATACGGGCAAACTGTTCCATGTCCTCGGCGACGAGAGCTTTGTCGATCTGAACCGCAGCGGGGTGCCGCTCATGGAGATCGTAACGGAGTTCCCGCCGGACATCCACTCTTCGGATGAGGCACGGGCCTATCTGGTCAAACTGCGCTCGATCCTGACCTTCATCGGGGTCTGCGACGGCAAGATGGAGGAGGGCTCCCTGCGCTGCGAGCCCAACGTCTCCATCCGGGAAATGGGATCCAGCACCTTCGGCACCAAGACCGAGATCAAGAACCTGAACTCGTTCCGGGCCGTTCAGAAGGGCGTCGAGTACGAAGTGGAGCGGCAGGCGACCCTGCTGGAGCGCGGCGAGCGCATCCCGCAGGAGACACGCGGCTGGAACGATGTCAGGCAGCAGACCTTTGCGCAGCGCTCCAAAGAGGGCGCAGAGGAGTATCGCTACTTCCCGGAGCCGGACCTGGTGCCCTTGAAGATCTCCGACGAATGGATCGAACAGATCCGCGCCTCGATGCCGGAGCTGCCGGATGCCCGCCGCGCCCGCTTCCAGTCCGAGTACGGTCTGCCCGACTACGACGCCGTGCAGCTCACCGAAAATCGCGCCATTGCCGACTACTTCGAGGCGACCACGAAGCACTGCGGCGACGCCAAATCCGCAGCGAACTGGATCACGGGCGATCTGGCGCGCCTGCTCAACGCAGGCGGACAGGAGATCTCAGACAGCCCCATTCCCTCCGAACATCTTGCGGGCATGATGCAGCTGATGGCAGAAGGCACGATCAGCGGTAAGATCGCCAAAACGCTGATCGAGGAGATGTACGCGACCGGCAGGCCGCCCGCCGAAATCGTCGAGGAGAAGGGCTGGAAAACGATGAAGGACACGAGCGCACTGCTCGCGATCGTCGAGAAGGTTCTGAGCGATAATCCGGGCATCGTTGCCGATATTCGTGAGCGAGGACTCGTACAGAAACGTGGTTATCTCGTTGGACAGGTGATGAAAGCCTCCCAGGGCAAAGCCGACCCGCAGGATGTGAACCGGCTTATCGACGAGAAGCTGAACGCGTAGATTCGGCGCAGCCGCGCCCATCCACTCTGCGTGCAGACAGGAAAAGCTATGAAATGCGCGCAGTGCGGACTGATACTGGCCGGAGCGCTGTCGCTGGCGGGCGCGGTGCGGGCGGACCGGGTGGACGACCTGATCGGTCAGCTGCGCTCGACGCATGTGGAGATGCGTTCGGATGCCGCCGATGCGCTGGTCAAAGTCAAAAGCACACGCGCGGTTCCGGCGCTGATTCGAACGATGGGCGATCCCGTCGAATCGGTGCGGGCACGGGCGGTGCGGGCGCTGGCCTCGACCGCAACCAAAACCGAGCTGCCGCTGCTCGTGACGGCACTGGAAGATAGAGACGCCAATCGGAGGGCCGGGGCCGCCACGCTGCTGGGCCTGCTCAACGACCGACGCGCCTCCGACCCGCTGATTCTGGCCACGAAGGATCGCTCCGACGCGGTCCGTTCGGCGGCGATCGAGGCGCTGGGGGAGATCGGAGATCCGCGCGCCGCCGACAGCCTGCGCCGGAACCTGACCGATCCGCAGACGCGGGTGCGCCTGAAAGCGGTGACAGCGCTGGGAATCCTGCGGGACACCCGCAGCGCCTCTGCCCTGGTGCCGCTGCTGCACGATAAGAGCGGCGCGATACAGTCCGGAACGGCAGTCGCTCTGGCGCGTATCGGCGACCGCAGCGTGGTGCCGGCGCTCATCGGCATCGTGGAGAACCAGGCGAACAAAGAGCCCTTTGGGGTGCGCTTCTATTCGGCCTATGCGCTCGGCGCACTGAACGACCGCCGCGCCGCGCCCGTGCTCCAGCAGGGACTGAGCGACAAAGACCCGACGGTGCGCGTGGCGGCCGCCGGTGCGCTCGGCAGCCTGCGCGTGCAGACGGCCGTTCCTCTGCTGACGAAACTGCTCACGGACCGGTACTATCTGGTGAGGTTCACGGCAGCGCAGGCCCTCGGAAATATCGCCGACCGCCGCGCCGTGCCCGCCCTTCTCAAAGGTCTGAAAGACCCGAACGAGGATATTCGCGAACAGTGCGCGAAGGCGCTGGGCAAAATCGGGGACAGCAAAGCCGTGCCCGCTCTCATCGCGCTGTTCGCGGACAGCGATGAGGCGATCCCGAAAGCGGCCGTGCTCGCGCTGGGACACATCGGGGATCCGCAGGCGCTGCCTGCCGTCCGCAGACTGCTGCAGCACAAAGACCCGACCGTTCGCGCCGCCGCCGCCGATGTAGTCAGGATGCTCGCAAAAAAGTGAGGGAGACCGCCATGCTGGAAAACTGTTCCTGCCGAACTGGATGCGCCGAAGTCCGGCCCTGTGCCGGGTTCCTCCGAACCCTCTGTCTGGCGTTCCTGCTGAGTACGCTGCTTCTGCCTGCGGCCCAGGCGCAGAAGTCGGGAGGGCAGGCCAAGCCGCTCCCCGCGAAATCGCAGCCGATCGCCTTCTATACGCCGGAAGGTCAGCAGCAGATCGCCGATGCCATTCTCACCGAGGCGGTGGAGCAGCTCAGCGAGCAGGCGGATGATCATTATGACCGGGGTGAATATAATCACAGTATCAACCTGCTGCGGGTCGTCGTGCAGGGCAATCCGCGCAAGGTAGACGCCTTTGCCGATGCCGCCTATCTGCTCTGGAGCACGGGACAGAACGAGCCGGGTATCTCGGTTTTAAAGCAGGGTCTGGCCGCGAACCCCGATAACTACTACATGTACGACGAACTCGGAGGGTTTTACTACTACCGCCTGAAAGACTATCCCAATGCGGTCACCTACTACGAAAAAGCGATAAAATTCAACTGTCCCTTTTTTACGTGGAGCGCGCTCGCCCATTCTTACGAGAAAATGGATCGGTGGGACAAAGCTGTCAAAGCCTGGGAGCAGGCAGCCAACTTTGTCAGCAAAGGCGGAGACAGTGAAACCGCAAAGCCCGATAAACGTCAGGCACAAATGGACCATGCGATCGGCGAGAACATGAAACATAATCTGGCTCGCGCGCGGGCGGAGCTCGCCAAGCGCCAGAAATAGCAGCAGACACTCTTTTCGGCAGTCTCACTGTCGTTTTGAAATGCGGAGATACCACTATGTTTTTCTTTGTAAGCCCTCACTCGATTGGGGCCATCGTTTTCGACTTGATCGGTCTCCTGATCTGGGCAATCCTGATCGAGTCTCTGGTCAGCAATATCGTCGCCTACGGGGGCAAACTTTCGCCCTCTCATCCGGCTGTCAAAGCGCTGCGGGCCGTTGTCAACCCCATTTTGACTCCGGTGCGGCGTATCATGCCGCCGCCCTCCCGCACAGGAGGATGGGACTTCTCACCGCTGATCGTCATCATCCTGCTGCAGATGCTGCGAAACTATCTGTTTCTGGGCGCATAGGTTTAGGCATCTGGGGTTTAGCGCCTGGGGTTTAGCGCCTGGGGTTTAGCGCATAGATTAGGAACGGAATGACCACTCTGCCGGACAACTCCTTGCCTCCTGCCGACGTGCCGCTTCGCGGGAGGGGCTGGCAAAATACGCCGGGCTGGGTGTCCGGACTGGCTCTTACGCTGGTGCTGCTCTGTGTGATCCTGCGGACGGGATTCGCCACACGCGATGCCGGGTCCGTAGACGAAACGGAGTCGATCGAGAAGACATTCACGGCCGTGCAGATCACGAAGATCGCGTACGCCCTGAATCGTGTGCCGGGGTATGTTCGGGCCTCCGGGAAAACGAAGCCAGCCGCCTCGCCGGAGCATCTCGCCGACGATGCCCTCGATACCTGGCGGCAGATCACGCAGATGCCCTTCGTTCATACCGCCGACTGGCGGCGTCTGGGGCTGACCCTGAGCCTCTTCCATCGTTCGGGAATACCAGAGGCTTTCAGCCATATCGCCGCAGCGCGCGCCGTGGATGCCGCCCGCCTTGCCAAGGAGAAAAGCCGGACCGCCCGCAGCCGCAAGGCGCAGGCGGCCGAAGTGCCCGTGGCGCAGGAGGTTGCCCTCTGGAAGGCCCTTTACAGTGCGCGATCCATTGCGCCGGAGCATGTCGCAGGCCTGCGCACGGTGATCGGGCGCCTGAATCTGGGCTGGTTCGAGCACGCTGCGCTTGCCCAGCTCTACTCCCGCGCCGGGCAGCAGCCACAAGCCGACGCAGAGCTGGAGGCAGCCTCCCAAGCCGCTTCCCTCATTGTCGGCTACAACGGTTTCGAATTCGGGCTGCTGATGCTCGGTGGGATCGGTCTCCTGACGTTCGGGCTGCTGTTCGTTCTCAATCGCGCTTCTGGGCAGGAGAGAGTCGCAGACCGCGCTGCAGCCACCGCCGATCCCGCCTCGACAGCCCTCTCTGTGCCCGCTTACAGCACGGCGTACTCCCCTCTGATTACTATCGTGTCGCCGCTGACTCCGTCTGTCCCGCTGGCGGAGCATGCTGCACCGCTCCCGCTGCAATTTTCCTATCGAGCACGCACCGTCGCCTTCAGTGTCTATATGTCCGTCTTCATGCTCATCGGGCTGCCGCTGCGTCTGCTGCGGCCGCTGTTCGAAAACTGGTCGGCAGGCACGCTTACGCGTTTCTACATATCGGTGGAGATTCTGCTCTATTTCCCGGTCGTCCTCATCGCACTCTGGGTGCTGCGCCGCCTCGCCGCCGCCGAGTCTTCCACGCACAAAATCCCAACGTGGCGCGAAACGTTCACGGCGCTGGGCATGACATCGCGGCGTCCTCTGGCGGACATCGGTATCGGCACGATGAACTATGTGCTTCTGATGCCGCTGTTCTTCGCCATGACCGCGTTTTCGCAGAAAATTTTCCAGCACTATCACACCCCGATCAACCCGGTCCAGTTCGACTCGATGATGGCGCAGAGCAATGTGGATCGCCTGCTGCTGCTCCTGCTGACGGCGGTCGGCGCTCCTATTGTCGAGGAACTCATGTTTCGCGGTCTGCTCTATCCGGCCCTCAAAAACAACTGGGGCAAAATCGGCGGCGCGGCTTTCTCCGCAGCGGTCTTCGCCATCGTCCACCCGACCATTCCCAGCGGTTTCCTGCCCATCATGCTGCTCGGCTTCGCCTTCGCCCTGACCTACGAGCGGCGCGGCTCCCTGCTGCCCAACATCGTCATGCATGGCATCCACAACGGCCTCATTCTGCTGACCGTCTTCTTCCTCTTCGCCCGCT
>JAYTGR010000792.1:0-3647 GCA_043733205.1 Chthonomonadaceae bacterium | reverse complement strand
AGATAAAGGTGCGCTGGCGCGATCTGAAAGGCGCGGAACAGGAGGTGCGGGCGGAAGAGCTGATGCTGGACATGCCCGGGAAACGTCCGATCCCCGCGAACCGCTGGGTCTTCACCGGATCCAGGGTCAGCAAAGAGGGATTCGAGGCCGATCTGGCGAAATCTCTTGTCGCCGTCTATCACGATCCTGCCGCCATACTCGACAATCCTCTGCCGGGCGGAGTGACCAACAGCTATATCGTCAACATGAAGCGGGTTCCGAAGCGCGGCACGCCGGTCGAGTTCGTCCTGCGAGCCTTACCACCGGTCTCCCCCTCCCCGTCCGCGCTGCAGCGCCCCGGTCCGGCCCAAGTGGCTCTGAACGAGAAACGACCGTGAACGTGCCCGGTCTGGAGACAGCTCCGCAGGCAAAGGCGGAGCGCCGCTCTCCCCTGTCAGGCGCAGCGCTGGTCTTTCGGCAGCAGCGGCGTGGGAGGCGTTACGGACGGGATCTGCTCGGCGCGTTCGGACTGCTGGCGCTTCTGCTTGCCATCGCTGCCGGACTGCAGTCGCTCTTTTTCGGTCAGATCAGCGTCTACTCGAATAACGAAGTGCGTCTGCTGCTGCGCTGGCTGACCACCGAAACGATCGCTGCCGCGCTCTTATTGCCCTGCGCAGGCGCCATCCTCGGATCTGGTGCGGTGCCGGTGAGCGCAGAGCGCGAGGCCATACAGGCGCTGCTTCTGACCCGTCTCACTGCCTGGGACATCGTGGCCGGCCGGCTGCTCGCCGCCCTCTGTGTGCCGTTTTGCGTACTGGGTATCTCCCTGACAGGCTGGCTGGCAGCGCAGTACGGCTTCCGCTTCTCACCGGGCAGTTTGGCGGGGCTTGGCCCGATCCTGGCGGCGCATGGCGTCCTGCTTGCGATGCTGACGATGAGCGGCGCGGCTGGCTTTCTCTGCGCACTGTGCGCCCGCCCTGGCCGCTCCTGGGAACGCGGTGCGCTGTTGTCCCTGCTCCTGTCTGTGCTCTGCATCTTCGGCCTGTTCGCACTCAACGGACCGATACGCCGCATAGAGAACCCGACAGCTCTGATAGAGGCTGCTCTGCTGATCAACCCGGTCACCGGCGTCAGCGCAGCTCTGGACAAAGACATTCTGCGTGTGCCCTGGATCTACAAACGTACCGAGGCGCCAGAATATCCATTCCTCTATCCGCCGCCGCTCGCTACGGCTGGAGTGCTCATGCTGATCGCGGCTGGCGCGCAGACAGCCGCCGCACTGCGGCTGAGGCGAAGCTATCATACCGAAAACTGACAGTAGAGGAAACCTCCGCCGACTCGCAGCGTCTTAAACAGTAACGGTAAGAAACCGGTTTTTCGGAAGGAAGATTACGACATGAAACTGACGAGAGCGCAGATGATCCGTGCTGCTGTCGGTGCACCCTTGTGTCTGTCGCTGCTGGCGGAGGAGATGTCGGCGGGAGCCGCACAGAGTGCCTCCCTGGTGAAAGCACGGCAGGCGGTGGCGAAGGGACTGGACTATCTGCGGAAAACGCAGGAGACCGATGGTTCGTGGGGACACTATCCTGCCACGACCGCCCTGGCTCTGTCCGCTTTTTTGAGAAATGGACGGACCGAACTGGGCGATCCGGCGGTCGCGAAAGGCCTCCAGTTCCTCACACGGGCCGCGAAACCCAGTGGCGCGATCTACAGCGACGCCAACCCTGCACTTGCGCTGCCGAACTACAACACCAGTCTTGCGGTCGTCACACTGGTCGAGGCTCATAACGCCGCCTACAAACCTGTTATTCAGAAGGCGCAGAAGTACCTGTCGAAAGCGCAGTTCGATGAGGAAGAAGGCATAAACCCTTCCAATCCGATGTACGGCGGAATCGGCTATGGCGACGATCCCGGTGACGAGACGCATCCGGATCTCTCCAATCTCCAGCATGCTCTGGAAGCGCTCCATGCAAGCGGAACGCCTGCCAGCACGCCTGTGTTCAGGAAGGCGCTGGTCTTTCTGCAGCGCGTTCAGAACCGGCGTGAGAGCAACGACCAAGCCTGGGTGAAAACAGCGCCCAACGACGGCGGTTTCGTCTATGAGGCGCAGGGCGGGAGCAAGGCCAGTGAGGAAGACCCCAAACTGGGCGAGCACAGCTCGTACGGTTCGATGACCTATGCAGGGCTGAAAAGCTACATCTACTGCGGCGTCACGAAGTCCGATCCGCGCGCTCAGGCCGCCTACGACTGGCTGCGGGGCCACTATAGCGTCACCGAAAATCCGGGGATGGGCACGAACTCCCTCTACTACTACTATCACACGATGGCCAAGACCCTGGACGCCTATGGGCAGAAGATCATCACCGATAAAAACGGCAAATCCCACGACTGGGCGCAGGATCTCGCCGCGCATCTGCTCGCCGCGCAGCGCCCCGATGGCTCCTGGTTCAATTCCAACGCCCGCCACTGGGAGAATCAGCCCGGTCTTGTCACCAGCTATACGCTGATCGCCCTGTCCTACTGCGTCAAAAAATAACGTTCGCCGAAAGAGAGCTCATGCCGATGTCTGTTGTCCAGACCTCCGTTCCGCCTGTCCCCGGTATCGCCGATCAGGACGATATGGCCCGTTTGAAACACCTGCGCGAATCCTACGACACGATGCGGAACGAGATCGGACGCGTTGTCATCGGGCAGGAGACGGTCGTAGAGCAGCTGCTCATCGCCATCTTCTCCCGCGGCCACTGCATCCTGGTGGGAGTGCCGGGTCTTGCCAAGACGCTGCTGGTCAGCACCCTGTCCCGCATCCTCGCGCTCGACTTCAAACGCATTCAGTTCACGCCCGACCTGATGCCTGCCGACATCACCGGCACCGAGATCATTCAGGAAGATCAGGTCACCCGTGAACGCAAATTCGTCTTCCTGCGCGGCCCACTCTTCGCGAACATGCTGCTCGCCGATGAGATCAACCGCACACCTCCCAAGACGCAGGCCGCGCTCCTGGAAGCCATGCAGGAGCACAAGGTCACGGTCGGCGGGCAAACGCATAAGCTCGCGGAGCCGTTCTTCGTCCTCGCCACCCAGAACCCCATCGAGCAGGAGGGCACCTATCCGATGCCGGAAGCCCAGCTCGACCGCTTCATGTTCATGGTTACCGTCGGCTATCCGACTGCGGAAGAAGAGCTGCAGATCATGAAGGCTACCACCGGCGGGCAGACGGTAGAACTCAAACAGACCCTGACCGGCGACGACATCATCGCGCTGCAGGACATCGTGCGCCGTATTCCCGTCGGCGACCACGTGTTCCGCTACGCCATGGCGCTGGTGCGCGCGACCCGGCCCAACGAAGCCGATGCACCGCCGTTCGTCAAGGAGTGTATCAGCTGGGGCGCCGGCCCTCGCGCCTCGCAGTATCTGATTCTCGGCGCGAAGGCGCGGGCCGCGCTCTACGGCCGCAACTACGCCACGACGGAAGATGTCGCACTGGTCGCGCCCGCCGTGCTGCGCCATCGTATCCTGACCAACTTCAATGCCGAGGCGGAGGGAATCACATCGGACACGATCGTCGAGCGGCTCCTGAAACATATTCCGCGCCCGACCGAACCCGGACGATAGAGAAACACCAAGAGAAAAGCTATCATGCTGAATGCCACCTCCCGCCACCTGGCCGA
>JAYTGR010000791.1:0-1144 GCA_043733205.1 Chthonomonadaceae bacterium | reverse complement strand
GCCAATGGATCGCGCTGAGTGTCGCGGCGGCCGGTGTTTGTGTGGGACTGGCGGCGGCACGCGGCGGCAGGCAGAATGCGGCGCTGCCGCCGCTTTCGACGGGCAAGCTGATCACGCCGCAGGGCGAACAGACCAGGGTGGGCAGCTATCCCGCAAATATGATTCTCAGCCCGGATGGCAAGTGGCTCGTGGTCACCGACACCGGCGCCCGCGAGTTTCTCTCCGTGCTCGATGCGGGCAGCGGCAAACTGGTCTCTCAGATCGCTGTCGGCAACGGCCCTGGCCGTGCCAAACCCGCGCTCTATTTTGGTCTGGCGTTCGGCCCCCCAGCAGGCGTGGACGGCAGCCTTCCCCTCTACGCCTCACGCGGCCCGGAAGACAGGGTCGCGCTCTACACGCTCGGTACAGACGGCAAACTGACGGATACCGGACACAGTCTGGACGATCCTTCTGGGCTGCCCGCCGAGGCCAATTCGGCACGCCCTAACTTCCTGGCCGGTCTCGCGCTGAGTGCAGATGGACACCGCTGCTACGCCGTCCACAACGAGAGCAGCGCCTATACGGATTACAAGGGCTCGGTGAGCGTGATCGATACGGCGACCAACCGGGTTCTCGGCAAAGTGACCACGCCCGCCTTTCCCTATGCCGTCGCTGTGCGAACAGAGGGGGCAGGCAAAGGGGAGACGGTCTATGTCGCCAGTGAGCGTGACGGTCTGGTGTCGGTCCTGGACTGCGTGCAGGCGAACGCGCCTACTCTAGCCCACGATGTCAAGGTCGGGGATCATCCGATGGCTCTGCTGCTCGACAGAGCGCAGCGTCGCCTCTTCGTCGCCAATGCCAGCAGCGACGATGTCTCGATCCTTGACACCGCTGCCAATCGCGTGACGCAGACATTGACACTGCGTCCTGCCGGCGGAACGCATCTCCCCGGCATGACCCCGACTGCCCTCGCGCTCAGCCCGGACGAGTCGCGCCTCTATGTCACGCTGGCGGACTGGAATGCCGTTGCGGTCGTCGATCTGAAGACCGGCGCGGTCGCAGGCTATCTGCCGGTGGGCTGGTATCCGACCGCTGTCGTCGTCAGTCCGGACGGGAAACGGCTCTTCGTCGCCAACGCCAAGGGAGATCGGACACAAAACCCCAA
>JAYTGR010000790.1:0-1145 GCA_043733205.1 Chthonomonadaceae bacterium | reverse complement strand
CTCGTTCCTTCAACCTCGACCCGACCGGCGCCTTCCTGCTCGCTGCCAACCAGGACACCGACAACGTCGTCGTCTTCCGCGTAAACCAGGAGACCGGCCTGCTCACCCCCACCGGTCACAGCGTCCACATCTCCATGCCCGTCTGCATCGTCTACATGCCCGAGTAGGAAATACGAACAGGAAATCGATTGCTTCCGTGCGATCGATTTCCTGCTCTATTCCCGCCGCAGGGCCTCGATGGGATGGAGACGGGCGGCTTTGCTGGCGGGCCAGAGACCGAAGAAGATGCCGATACTTGCCGAGACTCCGACGGAGAGCATGGCGCTTGTCACGCTGGGCGAGATCGGCCAGCCGGAGAGTCTGCCCGCCAGATAGGAGAGGCTGAATCCGATGAGAATGCCGCCGAGGCCGCCGAGCAGCGA
Organism: Chthonomonadaceae bacterium; assembly: GCA_043733205.1. Lineage (GTDB taxonomy): Bacteria > Armatimonadota > Chthonomonadetes > Chthonomonadales > Chthonomonadaceae > JANXLO01. Next base: position 723 of record JAYTGR010000790.1, on the reverse strand, counting down.
CAGCAGCACCGACTCGATCAGGAACTGCCACCGAATGTTGTTCTCCGTCGCACCCAGCGCCTTGCGGATGCCGATCTCGCGTGTCCGTTCTGTGACCGAGACCAGCATGATGTTCATGATACCGACCCCGCCGACGGTCAGCGAGATCGCGGCGATGCCAGCCAGAAGCAGGGTGACGATCCCCCCGATTGTCTGAATGACACTCAGGATCTGTGTCTGGCTGATGATGGTGAAGTCATCATCCAGGGGGAACGGCGGCAGGAGGCGATGGCGGCGGCGGAGCAGCGAGACGATCTGCTCCTGTGCCAGGGCGATCCTGGACTCCGACTTGCACTGGACCGAGAGAACGGACACATTGCGCTGGTTCAGCACCCGGTTCATGGCGGTGGTGAGCGGCATCCAGACGATGTCGTCCTGATCCTGTCCGAATGCGCTCGCACCCTTTGGGCCGAGAATACCGACGATCTGGAAACGCACCCGGTTGATTGCGATCTCTTTCCCGATGCAGTGCGCATCCACTCCACCGAAAAGGTTCTTGACCACCGTAAGCCCCACGCAGACCACGCGGGCGCGGGCGGTTTCGTCGCCCGCTTTCAGCAGACGTCCGCGCCCCAGCGTGTAGTTGTTGACGGATGCAAAGGAGGGCCATGCGCCGGTCAGAGAGGTGCGCCAGGTCTTCGCGCCGGTCTTGACGACTACGGAGCTGCGCACCTGGGGGCAGAC
>JAYTGR010000789.1:0-1145 GCA_043733205.1 Chthonomonadaceae bacterium | reverse complement strand
AAGGCCGGGACGTTCGTCGAGTTCTCCGTCATGGGCGGCCCGGTTACGACCGACTGGACAGTCATCGGGGACACCAAAGAACTGACTATCCGGGGCGGCCATCTGGGACCGAACTGCTATCCCAGCGTCATCCAGTCCCTCGCCTCCGGGGCCGTAGACGGCGATGTCTTCGTCACGCACGAACTGGGGTTGGAGGAGTTTGAGTACGGCCTCAACCTTGTCCACGCCGGGACGGAGAGCCTGAAAGTCCTGCTCAAGCCCTAGTCCGCGCTTTCCGGGAGGGAGGAGACATGAAGGGCAGTGAGGTGGCAGCCGCGAAGCGGATCAAGGAGCACATCGCAAATCTGGGCAGCCCCGATGAGAAGGTAGCCCGCCGTGCTGAAGGGTTGCTGATACGCTGCTATGGGAGCAGAGCGTTGGCGCCGCTGATTGAAGCCTGCTCGGATGCAAACGTCCAGGTGCGTGACCGGGCAGTGTGGGCACTGGGCAAAACCCATGATCCACGCGCCTACGAAACCATCCTGTGCCTCACGACTGATTCCGAAGGATATGTACGCTATGACGCGGCGATGGCGCTTGGCGTCCTGGGAGACGAACGCGCGATAGGCCCGCTCATTGCTCTGATGCAGAAGCCTGACGACCAGCACTGTGTTGATTCGGCGGCCGCGATGGGATTGAACCGGCTGGGCCGGACTGCGGTGCCTGCGCTTCTGGATGTCTTGCAGAACGGCGCAAACCTGGCCCGCCGTCTTGCCGCCGATGTGCTCGGCGGCATCGGTGACAAACGTGCGGTTGAGCCACCGGCAGGGCTTCTCTCCGACAGCGATAAGGACGTGCGGATAGTGGCCGTCGAGGCACTAGCGCAGATCGGCGGAAGTGACTGTATCGTCCTCATCCAAGGATGCCTACAAGACCCCGCACCGAAGGTGCATGAGACTGCGGCATACTGGATAGAAGAGATGAGCGCTGAATGAACGGGCTTTCCATGTGACTTCTTTCACAGCGCGGGTGTGACCGTCTTCCTCTTTCCCTTCCCCGGACGCGGCTATACTAGAGCCATCAACCGAGCCGCACCGCTCCCCGGAGAAGACCATGCAGAACACCGCCATTTACAACCCGTCCTTCAAAGCAGCCGTCGTCACCGC
>JAYTGR010000788.1:0-9806 GCA_043733205.1 Chthonomonadaceae bacterium | reverse complement strand
AGAACCTCTGCCGCCGCATCTGCCACCGATTCGCCGCCGATATTCCGCTGCGTCTCCGCTCCGCCGTCGCTCAGGCGAAACGTCAGCTGCGCGTCCGGGCTGCCGATGCGATCGACCTGACCCTCCGCCAGCACGTTCTCCGCCTCCATGAGTGGGTGGAGCGCATCTATGCGAAAGAGACGAAACTTCAGACTGGAACTTCCCGCATTCAGAACGAGAATGTTCATGACGCGCTCCTTCTTACCACAGGCCTCACAGCGGCCAGACCCAGTCGCGGATCTCCGGCATGTCCTCGCCGCGCTCACGCACATAGCGCGTGTGCTCGAAGAGCCTGTTCTGCATCTCCTGCTTCAGGTGCGCGGCCCGATAACCCAGCGACGGCACCCGGTCGATGACGTCCATCACGAGATGGAAGCGGTCCAGATCGTTGAGAACGCACATGTCGAACGGCGTCGTGGTCGTCCCCTCCTCCTTGTAGCCCCGCACATGCAGGTTACTGTGGTTGGTGCGCCGATAGGTCAGGCGGTGGATCAGCCAGGGATAGCCGTGGTAAGCGAAGAGCACCGGTTTGTCGGTCGTAAAGAGGCTGTCGAAGTCGAGCCCGCTCAGACCGTGCGGATGTTCGGTGTCCGGCTCCAGCTTCATCAGATCGACCACATTGATGACGCGGATCTTCAGTTCGGGGCAGGACTGCCGCAGGATAGAGACGGCGGCCAGGGTCTCCAGCGTAGGAACGTCGCCCGCGCAGGCCATGACTACGTCCGGCTCGCTTCCCTGATCGTTGCTCGCCCAGTCCCAGATCCCGATGCCGAGCGTGCAGTGCTTGATGGCCGCGTCCATATCGAGGAACTGCAGGGCAGGCTGCTTGCCCGCGACGATCACGTTGACGTAGTTGCGGCTGCGCAGGCAGTGGTCGGTGACCGAGAGCAGCGTGTTGGCATCCGGCGGCAGGTAGACGCGCACGACTTCCGCCTTCTTGTTGACGACATGGTCGATGAAGCCGGGATCCTGATGCGAAAAGCCGTTGTGATCCTGACGCCAGACGTGCGACGTGAGCAGGTAGTTCAGCGAAGCCAGCGGCCGGCGCCATTCGATCCGCCGGACCGACTTCAGCCATTTCGCGTGCTGATTGAACATCGAATCGATGATATGGATGAACGCCTCGTAACAGGAGAAGAAGCCGTGCCGACCCGTGAGCAGATAGCCTTCCATCCAGCCCTGGCAGGTATGTTCGCTCAGGATCTCCATCACGCGTCCATCGACGGACAGATGATCGTCGTAGGGCAGGATCGGCTCCATCCAGACACGATTCGTCTCCTCCAGCACCGCGCCCAGCCGGTTCGAGGCGGTCTCATCCGGGCCTACCACGCGGAAGTTACGCGCCTCTGCGTTCTGCTTCATCACATCGCGCAGGAAGATGCCCATCACACGGGTCGCTTCCGCATTGGTCGTGCCCGGTTTGGAGACATCCACCGCATAGTCGCAAAAATCGGGCAGATGCAGGTCTTTAAGCAGCAGTCCGCCGTTGGTGTGGGGATTGGCGCCCATGCGGCGGTTGCCCTTCGGCGCGAGTTCGGCCAGTTCCGGGAGCAGCGCGCCGTTCGCATCGAAAAGCTCTTCGGGCTTGTAGCTGCGCATCCACACTTCCAGCAGCTGCACATGCGCCTCGGTCTTCATATCCGCAATGGGCACCTGGTGCGAACGCCAGAAGCCCTCCGTCTTGAGGCCATCGACTGTCTTGGGGCCGGTCCAGCCTTTGAGGGTGCGCAGGACGATCATGGGCCACTGCGGGCGCGTCGTGACTCCCTGTTCGCGCGCCGCGTACTGGATCGCCCGAATCTCCTCGGTGATAACATCCAGAGCGGCGGCCATCGCCTGATGCGTTGGCTCGGGATCGTCTCCCTCCACAAAGAAAGGCTTGTAGCCGTAACCAACAAACAGATGCTCCAGTTCCGCGTCGGTCATGCGGGCCAGAATGGTCGGGTTGGCGATCTTGTAGCCGTTGAGATGCAGGATGGGCAGCACTGCACCGTCGCGGGCGGGATTGAGAAACTTATTCGAGTGCCAGCTGGCCGCCAGCGGGCCGGTCTCCGCCTCGCCGTCGCCTACGACGCAGCAGACGAACAGGTCCGGATTGTCGAAAGCGGCTCCGAAGGCGTGGGAGAGAGAGTAGCCGAGCTCTCCTCCTTCGTGCATGGAGCCCGGCGTTTCGGGAGCGGCATGGCTGGGGATGCCGCCGGGAAAGGAGAACTGCTTGAACAGCTTCCGGATGCCCTGCGTCGTCTGCGGGATGTTGGGATAGACCTCGCTGTAGGTGCCCTCCAGATAGGTGTTGGCCACGATGCCAGGGCCGCCGTGGCCGGGGCCGGCGATGTAGATGGCGTTGAGATCGTGCTTCTTGATGATCCGGTTCATGTGGACATAGATAAAGTTCAGGCCCGGCGTCGTGCCCCAGTGACCGAGCAGGCGGGGCTTGATATGCACATGCTGCAGCGGCTCCTTCAGCAGAGGGTTGTCCAGCAGATAGATCTGCCCGACGGAGAGATAGTTGGCCGCACGCCAGTAGGCGTTCATACGCGCCAGTTCCGTCGCTTCGAGCGGACCGGAATCAGGCGGGAGAGTCGGCAGCGTGTTTTCCAGCAGGGTTGTCATCGAAACTTTCCTTATCAGGCCGCCCCTGAAGGAGCGGTCTGTTTTTCGTAAGGACCGTAAACGGCCCTGGGTCCGGTGGGACCAGGTTCTTACATTCGGGCGATCGAACCGGCAGTCTCCCTTTGAAGAGACTGAACTCTCTTACAGCCATCCCAAGCCCATTTATGGGCTTTGCCCACCACAGGCCGCCCCTTTAGGAGCGGCTGATCGTTTACGGTTTTTCATGTCGGTAGAAGTAAAACTTCGCGACCTCGGCGACGACGATATAGAAGACCATGATGAATGCCAGCGCCACCAGAAAGAGGGGCGAGACGGGCACAAACCCGAATAGGCGGGCGAGCGGCGTGTAGGGCAGGACGAGCGCTGCCGCTACGGTCGCCAGTGTTGCGATCAGCAGATACTTTCCGGGTCTGCTCTTATAGAAGGGCTTGCGGGTGCGGATGACGAGCACGATCAGCGAGGCGGTCACGACATTCTCGATGAACCAGCCGGTTCGGAACTGCTTTGTGTTTGCGTGCAGGAAAAACAGCAGAACTCCGAAGGTGAGGTAGTCGCAGGCGGAGTTCGCCAGTCCGAACACCAGCATGAAGCGCCGAATGAACGCGATGTCCCACCGGCGCGGCCTCTCTATCATCTCGTTGTCGACACTGTCGGTCGCGATCGTCATTTCGGGAAAGTCCGTCATCAGGTTGGTGAGCAGAATCTGCGTGGGAAGGAGCGGCAGGAACGGCAGCAGGAGGGAGGCGCCCGCCATGCTGAACATGTTGCCGAAGTTGGCGCTGGTGGCCATGAACACATACTTGAGCGTGTTGGCAAAGGTGATCCTGCCTTCCCGAACGCCGTTCTGGAGCACTGCCAGATCCTTCTCCAGCAGAACGATGTCCGCCGCCTCTTTGGCGACGTCCACGGCGTTCGCCACCGAGATGCCCACATCGGCGACATGCAGCGCGGAGGCGTCGTTGATACCGTCACCGATATAGCCGACGACGTGCCCTGCCTGCTTGAGCGCGATGATAAGGCGCTCTTTCTGATTGGGCTCTATCTCAGCGAAGACATCGACCTGATCGACGCGTTTCCGCAGCGCCTCCTGGCTCATGTCGCGCAGTTCGGGGCCGGTCAGGATGCGGCTGCTGTTGAGGCCCGCCTGACTGCTGATGTGCGCAGCGACCAGACGGTTGTCGCCGGTGATGACCTTGAGCGCAATGCCCAGTTTGCGCAGCGCCTGGATCGTTTCGACCGTTCCCGGCTTGATCGGGTCGAAGAGCGCGAGGAAGCCCAGGAAAGTCATCGCCTTCTCATCGTCTTTGCCGATCTTCGTCTGCACGCCCGCATCGCGATAGGCGACTCCCACGACACGGAAGCCCTGCGCGCTGAAGGCCTCGAACTGCTTTTCGATCTGCGCCTGCAGCGTGTCTATCGGGACCATGGCGCCTGCTGCCGTCTCCGCAGTCGTGCAGACAGCCAGGATATTGGAGAGCGCGCCTTTCGTCACCATCAGACTCTTTTCGCCCTGCCCGACCAGGATGCTCAGCCGTTTGCGGACGAAATCGTACGGCTCCTCGTCGAGCTTTTTGTAGGCGGAAACCTCGACGGGACGGTATGCGACGATGGCCGCGTCGATGGGATTGGTGTATCCTGTCTGAAAGTACGCATTCAGCTGGGCATAGAGCAGCATCTTCTCGCTGGGCGCACCGTCCACATTCACGGCGGAGTTGAGCTGCACCTCGCCCAGAGTCAGTGTGCCGGTCTTATCGGAGCAGAGGATATCCATACTGCCGAAGTTCTCGATGGCGGTGAGCCGCTTCACGATGACTTTGGCTGCCGCCATCCGTTTTGCGCCGTGCGCGAGGTTGACGCTGATAATCGCAGGCAGAAGCTGCGGCGTCAGTCCGACGGCCAGCGCCAGCGCGAACATAAAGGATTCCAGCACGGGCCGTTGCAGATAGACGTTGATGGCGAAGATGGAGATGACCATCATCAGCGTCACCTCCGTCAGCAGAAAGCCAAACTGTCGGATGCCGTGCTCAAAATCGGTCTGCGGTGGCCGCCGCTTCAGCGTTTCGGACACCTGACCGAACTCGGTCTCTTTGCCGGTCTTGACCACCAGCGCCTTGCCCGTCCCGCTGACGGCATAGGTGCCGGTAAACAGAGAGTTGGTGCGTTTGCCGAGCGGCGTATCGGCCGGCAAGACCCCGACAATTTTCTCGACCGGAAAGGTCTCGCCGGTCAGGGCCGCTTCGTTGACGAAGAGGTTGTTCGACTCCAGAAGCAGGCTGTCGCCGGGAATGATGTCTCCGGCATGCAGGACGACGATGTCGCCCGACACAAGCTCCTCGATGGCGACCTCCACCGGCCTGCCGTCGCGCAGGAGCGTTGCCTTGACCTGTATGATCGCGAGCAGCTTTTCCACAGCGTTTGCCGCCCCGTGCTCCTGCCAGAACCCCAGCAGACCGCTCACCAGAACGATGGCGAGGATGATGACGGCGTTGGTGATGTCACGCAGAAAAAACGAGAGGCCGACCGCGAAGAGCAGAATAAGGATGATGGGGCTTTTGAACTGGGAGAGCAGGAGTGCGAGCGTATGGGCGCCGCCTGTGCTGTGGTGTGCCTGCGTGCCGCTGCTTACCAGACGCTGATGGGCGTCGGCCGCTGTCAAACCCTGCGGTGTCGCGCGCAGGCTTGACAGCAGATCCGCAGTCGGCAAACTCCAGAACCCCACAGAAGGCTTTTTTTCGATAACATCGGGCATCGGTAATCTCCGCAGAAGGCAACAGACAGCAAACAAGGCCGAAATGCGAGCGGCAGAAAGGAGCTGTTCGGGCTACCACCTCCCGGAAGCGCCCCCACCGCCGGACCGGCCGCCTCTGCCTCCGAAGCCGCCCCCGCCTCCACCCCCACCGCGTGTAACCATCGAAAGGAGAAACCACGCCAGGGCCGGGTAACGAATCGCCAGCAGGATAAGAGCGACTGCGGCCAGAACCAGCAGCAGAATCTGGAACCAACCCAGCGGCTGCGCGGGGGCGGAGGCGACTGTCGGCGGCGTCCCCTTCTCGCCGAGCGCTGCGGTCAGTCGGTCGACACCTGCCGTTACCGCGCCGTCGCGGTCGCTGGCCTGCATGCGAGGAATGACAGCTTCACGCAGGATCCGAGATGCGACTGCGTCGGGAACCTGCCCTTCCAGCCCGTACCCCACTTCGATCCGGGCTTTATGGTCGTCGGAGAAGACGAACAGGATCAGGCCGTCGTCCAGCCCCTTGCGTCCGACGCGCCACGCCTGGAAAGCCTGCGCCGTCCAGTCCTCCAGCGGCGTCTCCCCGGTCGTCTTTCCCACCCAGACCAGCATCTGATGCCCGGACGTGTGTTCGTAGGCTTCCAGCCGCGCATCCAGCGCCTGCCGGACAGGCTCCGAGAGGAACCCTGCCGTATCCGTGACCCACGCAGTGGGAGCGGCCGGAATGGGAGGAGCCGCCTGTGCGCCCCTCCCTGCGGCAAGCAGCAGCGCCGCCACGAGAAAGGCAAGGAATCGTTTCACGGTATTAAAGCTTCCCCCCCCGATGACTTCAGCGTCCGCCATCCGGGAAATCTCGTCATGGCGCTAAAACTTTACCGGAGGGGCCGTTTCCGCCTGTGCCTGCGCCTTGAAGTAGGACTTGTCCTGGAAGCGTGCGCCCGACATACCGGCTACGAGGCTGGCCGGGAAACTGTCCCGCTTCGAATTGAAAGCCTGTGCGGTCTCGTTGAAGCGCATGCGCTCCACGGCGATGCGGTTTTCCGTACCTTCGAGCTGTGCCTGCAGGTCGCGGAAGTTCTCGGTGGCCTTGAGGTCCGGATAGCGTTCTACGACCACCATCAGCCGCGAAAGCGCCGATGAGAGGCCGTCCTGCGCCTGCTGAAACTGCGCAAACTGCGCCGAGGCATCGGTGGGGTTTGTAAGCGACGCCGCAGAGACCTGTCCGACTTTCGCCCTGGCCTCTGCTACCGCCGTGTAGGTGCTCTTCTCGAACCCCGCCGCCCCTTTGACCGTCTCGACCAGATTGGGAACCAGATCCTGCCGCCGCTGATAGACGTTCTCCACCTGCGCCCACTGAGACTGAACCTGCTGATCCGACCGGATCAGCCCGTTGTACGTGCCGATGATGTAGATCCCGGTGAGCAGCAGAACGCCCAGCACCACCAGACCTGCAATACCTATTTTGTTTCTGGAAGACATTTTCTTACCCCCTGAGAGATCTATATTCTGTTCTCATAGATAATTGTAAACCAGGGAAGCGAAAGAAGTATCCGCGAAACGACGGATTATGGCTGCGGGGATAGTGCATTTAAGGAGGGACGGCATGGATAAGTCTATAGTTCCGCTCATATATAAATAGTTTACCAGTCCGTCGAACGAAAGGGATTACATGCTGTTCGAAAAGATCTCGATTATGCCTGTGCGCTGAGGAGACTGCCTTCCGAGCGGCGCAGCATCACCGCATTGACGGCGACGATGATGGAAGAGGCCGACATCAGAAGCGCCGAGAACTCCGGCCGGAGCGACCAGCCCAGCCAGTGGGTGAACGCTCCGGCTGCTATGGGGATCGCCAGGAGGTTGTAGACGCTGGCCCACACCAGATTCTGTTTCATCTTGCGCACGGTCGCTTTCGACAGGATGATGGCGTTGAGGATGTCGAGGGGATCCGACTGCATCAGAACGATCCTGGCCGCTTCCGTCGCCACGTCGGTGCCCGCGCCGATAGCGATCCCGATGTCGGCGGTCGCAAGAGCCGGGGCGTCGTTGACGCCATCGCCGACCATCGCCACAAATTTGCCCTCGCCCTGCAGCTTCTTCACATAGTCTGCTTTGTTCTCCGGCAGAACCTCCGCGAATACACGCTCTATCCCGACCTCCTTCGCGACGGCCTCTGCCACACCCTTGTTATCGCCGCTGACCATCGCCGTCTCGATACCCAGCTTCTTCAGCTCAGCGATCGCGCGCTTGGCGGACGCTTTGATTGGATCGGTGACGCCGACAGCGGCCGACGCTTTGCCATCGACAGCCAGCAGAATCACCGTGCGGCCTGCGGCAAGCAGACGATCCAGCTGCGTCTGGATCGGCGCGAGGGATACCTTTTCCTCTGTCAGGAACCGGACGTTCCCGACGAGCAGGCGCTTACCCTCCACGGAGGCTTTCAGCCCGTGTCCGGCGACGTTCTGGAAATCTTCGATGCGCTCGGGGAGCGGCAGATTGCGCCGCTTCGCCTCTTCCAGGATCGCCACGGCCAGGGGATGGCTGGAACTCTTTTCTGCGGCGGCGAGAAGTCGGAGCGCCTCGTTCTCGGCCATTCCCTCTGCCACCGCGACATCGGTGACGCGCGGTTTGCCTTCGGTGAGGGTTCCGGTTTTGTCCAGCACCACCGCCGTGATTTTCGACGCCCCTTCCAGCGTGGCGGCATCCTTGATGAGAATATGGTGTTTCGCGCCTAATCCGGTTCCGACGGCAACTGCTGTCGGAGTGGCGAGCCCCAGCGCGTCTGGGCAGGCGATCACGACGGCGGAGATGGCGAAGGTCAGCGCGGTCAGGAACGAGGCTCCCGCGCCCCAGCGCCAGGCTGCGAAAGTGACGATGCCCGCACCGACCGCCAGAACGACCAGATAGGCAGCCGCTCTGTCGGCCAGCCGCTGTCCCGGCGCTTTCGAGTTCTGCGCCGTCTCGACCAGTTTGGCGATGCGGCTCAAAGTCGCGTCCTCGCCCACGGCGGTCGCGCGGTAGGTGGCCGCTCCCGCACCGTTGACAGAACCGCCGATAAGTTTATCCCCCGGCTTCTTCTCTACTGGGAGGCTCTCGCCGGTGACCAGCGCTTCGTCCACAGCGGTCTCGCCTTCGATCAGTTCGCCATCCACCGGAACGCGGTCCCCAGGACGCAGGACGATCACATCGCCGGAGACGACCTGCGCGGTGGGGATCTCGACCTCTTTCCCGGCGCGCTGCACACGCGCCTGGGGCGGCACCAGATCGAAGAGGGCGCGGAGGGCGTCGCTGGTCCCCCGCCGTGACTTCATCTCCATCCAGTGACCGAACAGTACGAAAGTGATCAGCATGGCCGCCGCTTCGTAAAACAGGTCTTTGGAGCCGATGATTGTCAGGTAGACAGAAGCCAGGTAGGCGGCCAGCACTCCCACCGCGATCAGTACGGACATGTCCAGGCTGCGATTGCGGAGAGCCCGATAAGCCCCGGAGATGAACATCCAGCCGCACCAGAACACGACCGGTGTCGTTAGCACCAGCAGCGTCCAGGAGCGCACGGCAGCCGTGAGAGGCAGATGAATGCCCAGCATCGCGCTCATTGGGGAGAGCAGGACGATGACAGCAGTCAGCGACAGCGCCACCCAGAAGCGCATCCGGATGTCGGCTTCCATGCCCGCAGCCATCCCAGGATCGCTCATGTTATGCGCCATGCCCTCGTGCTTGTGTCCTGCTTCCATGATGATAATCGTCCTTCGTTCAGGCGGCCAGTTCGGGGGCAGCCTGAGCGCCGTGGGAGGCGACGCTTGTGTTCGAGGTAGCCTGCAGTACCTGATGCGCGAGAGTGGTCTCTGCCAGCGTGGCGTCATGGACGACGACCAGGAACTCTCCCGCCTGAAGCCGCTCCTGATATTTCAATGCCTGGTCTTTGGGAATGCCCAGAGTTATCATTCCGCTGGTCAGCGCGCCGATTCCGGCTCCGCCGATAGCGCCGGCGATGAGCCCTGCCAGCGGGCCGAGGACGATGAGTGTCCCCGCGATGGGAAACACGAACATCCCCATCCCCATGAACAGGCCGAAAAATCCGCCGAACCATGCGCCCTGTTTCGCGCCTTCTTTCATGGCATCGTCGGGACGGTAGAAGCCCTGCACATCCTCGCGCATCTGCCAGTCACGCCCAATGATGGAGATATGGTCCATGGCCAATCCCCCTCGCTGCAGTTGGCGGACCGCTTCTTCTGCGTCATCATGAGTGCCATAACTGGCAACGACGGTCTGTTTCATAGTCTCGAACATGGTTTGTGTCTCCTTGTGATCTGCGCGGTTCGTCCTCTGCGCAGAAAGCTGCTTCCATTCTAGAGAGAAGAGCGTCAGAACAGATCCCCTGAACAACGGACTGTGGAGTGTCCAGATAGAGAAGCGGCCGCATTTG
>JAYTGR010000787.1:0-1149 GCA_043733205.1 Chthonomonadaceae bacterium | reverse complement strand
CACTCCCGGTCCGTTGCCGAGAACAGGGCTTTTTCCAGGCAGACGGCTGCCAGCGCCCAAAAGAAGACCAGAGGAGGATCGTAGGTGGCGATCAGGCTGCCGACTTCGAGGAGCGGCGTCAGGCCGAGCAGCAGCGCGGTCAGGAAACCCGCCAGCGGGGAAAAGAGCCGCCGGGCCAGGTACACGGCACACAGCAGGGTGCCCAAAGAACAGAGCAGGACGCCGATGCGTACGCCGAACTCGTTGGTTCCGAAGACGGCGGTCGTGGCGCGGATCAGATAGGCGATGAACGGTCCCTGATCGTAGTAGCCCAGCGACAGGTGGCGCGACCAGTCCCAGTAGTAGGCCTCGTCCGGCGCGAGTTCCAGCGAGGAGAGCTGGAGCAGGCGCAGCCCGGTGCTGAGGATCACAAACCACAGGGTCAGAGAGCGCCAGCGGGGGTGCAAGGCGAATTGAGGAGTGGGGGAGGCGGAAAGCTCCGGCTGCAGACTCACGGCCGACCGCCTCGGGACGGCCGCTGGCTGCTGCGCGAATCGAACGAGGATAAAAGCACGGGAGCCTCTTCTACGGTGTGATCTCGAACAGACTGTCGGGAAGCTTCTGGTTGGCTTTTGCCTCGCTGAAGGTGACTTCCGCCGCCACCGCGCCCTCCACGTTTTTAACTTCCAGGCGGCCGGGCAGCCAGACCCCTCCGGTCACTTCGTGCGGGTCGAGATAGACGAAGGTGGCCCGCAGTTTGTTGGCGCTGTCGTACCATTCGCGTTTCGTCGTGATATGGGTTCGGGTGTCTATCCAGATCCGATAGTGCGAGCTTCCCGCCCCAGTCCCCAGATAGGTCAGGTCGAAGACAGCCGTGTTCTCCCCGTTCAGTGTCTCCGCCTTGACGAACTGCGCCTGCATGAACCGCAGGGTATCCGGCACGACCAGGCCGGCGTACTCCAGCAGCGACTGCCGCTTGCCGGGCGAATTCACGAGATCTTCCGACTTTTTGAGATGGAACTTTGGGACGGAATAGAACCGCACCGTTCCGTTCAGTATCATCAGCGCACTGCCGCGCGTGGCGGAGTGGCCTTCCAGCCGGAGTTTGTCGGGCTGCTTGAACTGCAGGTTGAGGTTCCGAACGGAGTAGGTGGTTTTGAAATCCGGGCT
>JAYTGR010000786.1:0-1149 GCA_043733205.1 Chthonomonadaceae bacterium | reverse complement strand
TATCCTGCATCATCGGTCTCTGGTAGTCACCGAGGAAACTTCCGATGGCGAAGCAACCCGAATGCGCTACCGGTTGCTGGAGACGCTGCGGGAGTTCGGCTGGGAGCAGCTGACTGCGTCGGATCGTACGGACGTCCTTCGACGGCATGCGCTCTACTATGCCGGGCTTGCCGAAACCATCTATCCTCTGCTTACAGGCGAAGCGCAGGCCGTGTTTCAGGATCGTCTCGCGTCCGAACTCGAAAACTTTCGTCTCATCCTGAACAGCCGCACGCCGACCAGAGAGGAAGCGCTCGCACAGCTGAGCCTGGGAGGGTTCTTATGGTCGTTCTGGACCAATCGCGGGGACATTGCGGAAGGGCGGCGCTGTCTCGACCGCGCACTTTTAGACGACACCACGAAGGAACCGACCGAAGCAAGGTCCATTGCCCTGCGCGGAGCAGGACTGCTCGCCTGGTATCAGCACGATTGGCAGCCTGCGCGTCAGTACCTGCAGGAAGGCCTGGATATCTGCCGGATGCGGGGTGACGCACGCGGGATCGCGAACATGCTCAGCAATCTTGGTATCGTGGCGGCTGCCCAGGACGACCAGCGGACCGCGCACAGCTACTATACAGAGAGTCTGCAGCACCATCGGACGTCCCAAAACAAGGTTGGTATCGCTTCCACTGTAGCGAATTTAGGCAATCTGGCGGCAGCCCAGGGAGACTACAAACAGGCGAGCGCACTCTTTGTGGAGGCGCTCGCCATCAACCGCGAGCTGAAGAACAAAAGCGGAATAATCTATATTCTGCAGCTGATCGGAATGGGATATGTGCGGGACGGGCGCCCCTGGCTGGCGCGCGCCTGTTTCGAAGAGAGCCTGATGCTCCAGCGCGACCTGCGGGACAGACGGGGCATCGCTCAGTTCCTCCACGAATTGGCGTCTCTCCTTGGGCCAACACCTCATGCCGCGCGTCTCTGGAGCGCGGCGCAGGCTCTCAACGCGTCTGTTTCGGGGGCCCCTCTCCCACCGGCTACCGGGGAGGATGCGGCGCGGCAGGAACTGGGGGATACCCTCTATACGAAACTGCGGGAGGAAGGGCGCGTCCTAACGCTGCAGCAGGCGATCCAGGAGGCTCTGGAAGCTGCAGCGGAAAAATTTTCTTA
>JAYTGR010000785.1:0-3659 GCA_043733205.1 Chthonomonadaceae bacterium | reverse complement strand
CGCCATACCGATCTGCACCATTCCTGCCAATCGGAGGATCCGGCCCAGCTGCATCTGGGTGATGCCTTCGTCTTCTACAGTCAGTACGCGCTTGCCGACCAGCAGGTCTTGTTCTGTCGGCGGCTCGATTTCTGCCATAATCCTCATTCTTTCCTGCCTGTGCGCACTCTGCTTGGAATTGGAAACTCGACGACCACCTGACCTCCGCCCTCCTCTCGATTTTCGAAACGTGTCTCCCCATGCAGATCGAGGTGTACTAATGTCTGCACCAGTTCGAGCCCCGTTTTCGCAGCGGTGGCGGCGTCGAAAAGGCTCGGGAATCCAGCGCCCTGGTCCCGCACTTCCAAAATGGCCCTGTTTTCACGGGCGGTAAATTCAAGCTGAATCACTCCCTGCCCATGCTTGATGGCATTGGAGATAAGCTCGTTGACCAGGACTGCCAGGGTCGTGATATGGCGCACCGGCATGCGCAGATCCTCCACGGCGAATTCGATCGGACGTCCGGTCACCAGCCCCTGGATCGTCGGGATGAGCTTTTCCATGGCCTCTCTGACCGAAAGATCGACCGCGTCGGCATCCGTTCTGGCCTGATAAGTCAGCAGATCGTGGATGGTGGAGAGAGCCTGTATATGCTGGCGCAGACGCGCGATTTCCGAAACAGGAACCATCTCTCGATGCTGCATCTCCTGCATATCCAGCAGAGCGGATACGACCTGCAGATTGTTTTTTACGGGTCTATGTGCGCCACGGCCAGCAGGCTGATCGTGCCGTCCGCTTCCAGCATATCCACCGCGCACCAGTCGGCAATATGCGGCACTGCCAGATCGGCTGCCTGCTGGAGTGTCTGTTCGTAGTCGAGGGAGGCGGCGAACATCTCGGAAGCCCGCGTCAGAAACTCGCGCGCCTGCTCCTCTCTTCTGCGTTCGGTGACGTCTCGGGCGGCAAAGAGGAGAGCGGAGGTATTCCCTTCTTCCGTCAGGAGGGGCGTCCAGAGGTAGTCGTAGTGACGTGGCCCGAGCGGAGTCGGATAGACTACCGACCCGGTGAGAGGCATGCCTGTGGCAAACACAACGGCCCGCTCCTGGTCGAACTGCGCGACGATTTCCGCCGGAGCGCCCATTTCGAGGCCTGTCCTGCCGACGATTTCGTCCGGTTCCCGTCCGAGAGCGCGGGCGCCGGCCTGATTGATAAAAACGAAGCGCCCTTCCCGGTCCAGGATATACATCTCTTCCGGGCTGGCGCTGAGGATCGACTCCAGCAGCCACTTCGGGCGCGGTCCGGCAGTCGTGCCGACCACCGGAACCTGTGTATCCGACGATTCGGAACGGATCTGCTCGTTGGGAGCGTCGTTCACAGGGAGCATTCGCGTCTATTTCCTAAGCCGTCCCATTCCGCTCGCGATCGCGGTGAAGGAGTGATTGGTTGTAATTTCAGCTTTTTCGCTGGCAGCGGCACTCCTGAGGGACAGGAGCGAGACAGCCGGCACCGGACAGGGTCTGCCCGCAGGGATCCGGTTCGGCGTTCCGAACACTTCCGCATGATCGGCTGTTTTTCTCATACGACTCCTGCTGAAAAAAGTTCGCATACCTCGGAAAGCGCGTGTGAAGAGGTGTCCGAGGCCGCAGCCGACGCATTCCCGCAATGTCCGATCCGACAGGGACATCCTCCGCTTCAGTCGGACGGCTTCAGCTGGCATACGCACTTGTGGAAAGGATTCCCCTGAAATGTGGAGAATGTTACCGCAGAGAGAAATGGACGTGTCTGCGCTGTCTTGCGCCAACGACAACAGTCTGGGGCGTCGGGCAGTCGTCAAAGACCCCGATGGCCGTGCCGTGGAACTCAACGAACTGCTGCTGTGGGACATCCGACCGGAGAACCAGACGATGCTTAAGAAGCTGCCGAAGCGGCTGGTGCGCAGGAACCGATATTCCCTCTGGAAATCCTATGCCGCCCTGGCCATGGTACTGTTGATGGGTGCGGCAGGGGCGTGCGTGTTTTTCGGCAGACTGCGGGAGCGAAAAGAGTTCTTCAGTAAGGCGGACCCGGCCTCGGGAGTTCAGTGTCGATTTACCGTCTCCTCAGCCTGGCAAAATATAGACGAGAAGTCAGAAGTGACAGCAGACCCGTCCGACATCAGAATCGACTATACCAATTTTGCCTCACCCCTCCCGAGTCCCCTGTGGCAATGGATCGAGAGTCGTATCTTCCACCACATGCCTTCCGAACGATCCCAGATTATCCTGTCAGCCCAGAAAGGCCGGAACGCTTCGGACCTGCCCGATATCGAAGACGGGTATCCGGAACCCGAAGTAATGCACCATGACCATATTGTCTCTGTACGGCGTCTCAGAATCGATGGATATCCTGCGACGATTGCGGAGATGGCGTGGAATTCGCCCGTAGCCACCACTTCCTTTCGCTGGAGGTCTCTGCGCGTCTATGTGCCCGAGCAGTCGATTCTCTATATGGTGTTCAGTGAGGGCGAGCCTCCAGCCTCGCATAAGGCCGACGACGAAATGCAGGCTATTATCGCTTCTTTTCGTATTGTTCACAATGTGGCCCCTGCAGGCAGGCAACGGTAAAGATACGCAGACGTCGTGCCGAACTGGATACCGTTAGATACCGTAAATTGTAAGTCGTGGAGGACAGGGACAATGCGTACGGAAAAACCGCAGAAGCGGCTGGTGCATATGGAGCAATACCTGCAAACGCTCGGGAAGAAATCTGCCTTGTACTCTTCTGCCGCCGCCATCGCAGGCGCAGGATCCGTTCTGCTGTTGGTGGCCGTACTTCTCTCCTGGTTCAGTTTTCAAGACGGGATGAACGAAATCGCCCGGTTCTTTTTGAGTCTGGCCAATGGAGCGGTGGCTGCATCCGGCTGTGCCGTCCTCTGGGCCGCTTTCCGCGTATTCAAAAGAGCGAAGCAGATCGAGACGGTCGCTCCAATCACAAAATACACCGCGCACCAGCTTCCGGCATCGGAAACCCTGGTGCGCGCTTCCGAGCGTCCCGTTACGGCGCAGCAAGCCGAACTGCTCCGCCCGGTACTCCAGGGGCACGCGACGCCCCCGGAGCAGCTCCTGCGTGCAGCAGAGGAGAACGGGCAGAGTGTTTGAAAAAGCCGCCTATTTTCGAGTGCGGCATCGTCGAGCAACGTCTCAATGCAGATTTCTGCATCCGTCTCAATGCAGATTCTGGATCCTTGCAGGCTTCTTAAGGATCACGCGGGCGGAAGAATTCCGCATTGAGCGGAATGAAATGTTTCCACTGGCTGGGAACGTCCGTATCGTGGAAGACCGCGCCTACAGGGCACTCCGATTCGCACAAACCGCAGTCGATACACTCGTCCGGATTGATAAACAGCATGTCGTAAGCGCTGCCTTCTTTCTCGACCGTGCCTTCGCGGATGCAGTCGCATGGGCATACGGCGACACAGCCCTGGTCTTTCACGCCGATACACGGCGCTGTAATCACAAATGCCATTTCTATTCTCCTTTGTAAAGCAGGCAGGTAAAGTCAGATGACTTCCCCCTCTCACAATAACATGGAGACGATTGAGGTGGCGATGACTTTTGTCACGACAGGAGAATTTTCATGAAGCCTGCCGAGGCGCTGCACCGCGTTCCCTTTCTGAAAACGCTGCCGGAGACTACTCTGAA
>JAYTGR010000784.1:0-1149 GCA_043733205.1 Chthonomonadaceae bacterium | reverse complement strand
CGCGGGTGACTTTGTCAGCGAGGATCTGCCTGCCGTTCAGCCAGACTTTGATGGCGTCGTCGCTGCCGAACGAGAGAGCGAGCGCCTGCGCACGGGGCGCATGGATCGTGCGATAGAGATAGTAGGCGGAGTTCTGGCTGTTGAGTTCGTAGGATTTGCCGTCGATCCATTCGGGATGCGAGGCCCATCGCTCTTTGCCCTGGTAGTAGGCCGCGGTGAAGTCGACCAGCTTTTCCGGGGGGAAAGCTGTGTCGTAGGCAGCGTCGAAGGTCGCGGCAGGAAATGGCCCGACCATAGCCCAGGCGCCGAGCTTCGGAAGGGCCGCGTTATCCGTTCGCGCAGAGGTTTCCCAGGCTGCCTGAGCCGTCCGGATTTCGGCGGCATGCGTGCCGGCATAGGAGTCCGCAGCGGTGCGGGCCGCAGCGAGCCCGTCTTCGAAAGCTTTTAGTTTCGCCTTGTCCTCGTCCCCCTCGGTAACCATCGAGGGATCGGCAATGCGGTACTGTCCGCCTCCCGGCGGCGTTCCAGACTCGGGAACATTGTTGAAGAACGCCAGCAGGGAGTAGTAGTCGCGCTGGGTGAGGGGATCGTACTTGTGGTCGTGACACTGTGCGCAGGCCAGGGTGGCTCCGAGCCAGTTGGTTGCAGTCACATCGACGCGGTCGAACAGGATGACATTGCGCTGCTCTTCTGCGATCGCGCCGCCTTCGCCGTTCAGCAGGTGACAGCGGTTGAAGCCGGTGGCGATCTTCTGGTCTTCGGTCGCATTCGGCAGCAGATCCCCAGCCAACTGCTGGATCGTGAACTGGTCGAACGGCATGTTGCTGTTATACGCCTTGACCACCCAGTCACGCCAGATATACTGATAGGTGTCGCCATCCTGCTGAAAACCGTTGCTGTCGGCGTAGCGCGCGGCATCGAGCCAGGGCAGCGCCATACGCTCGCCATAGTGCGGCGAAGCCAGCAGACGGGCCACGACACTTGCATAGGCAGTGGCCGATCTATCCACCACAAACGCCTCCGTCTCCGCAGGCGTCGGCGGCAGGCCGGTCAGGTCCAGAGTCACCCTCCGCAGCAGCGTGATCCGATCTGCTTCCGCCGAGGGCGTCAGTCCTGCGCGCTCCAGTCGCGCCAGCACAAACGTATCGA
>JAYTGR010000783.1:0-3663 GCA_043733205.1 Chthonomonadaceae bacterium | reverse complement strand
TCGGAATCGTTGGGGCGGCGCTCGGGTGCAACACTCAGCGCGGCGGCGGCAAAACCGTCGGGTTTGGCACGGCGATCTTTATCGTGTTTCTCTACTGGGTGTTCTACCACGCGATGTTCGTCGTTGGAAAGAACGGCGGCCTGCCGCCGATCGTGGCAAGTTTCCTGGCGGACATTGTCGGCGCTGTCGTCGGGGTCGCCCTCGCGATGCGCGCTTCTCGCTAACGAGCAGGGATCGCTCTGCTCTCTTACCTCTACGGGGGGTTTCAGGTCATGCTCTGGACACTGCTCGCCCTGCTCCTCTGGATCGTGCTGGGTGGGTTTATATCCTATTATGGAGATCTGCAGGGGCGGCGCTGGGGCAAAAAGCGCGTCTCCTGGTTCGGCATGCGTCCGAAACACACGGCCATTCTGATCACCAGTCTGACCGGAGGCGTAATCGCGCTGCTCAGTGTGCTGACTCTCTTTTTGATCGTGCCGCCCGTGCGCGAAGTGCTGCTGAGCGGCGAGAAGGCGATCAAAGAGAACAAAGGCGTGATCGAGAAGTCCAAACAGGACCAGCAGCTCACGGCGCTGCAGCTGCACGAAGATGTAAAACGCCTGCAGATCTACGAGGGGCAGGTGCGGGATACCCACGCTCAGTTCGATACGCTCAACAAGCAGACACAAGAGATGCGCGGCCAGAATGCGGTTCTGATGGCGCGCAAAGCCGAACTGCAGATGCGCGCCACGATGCTGGAACAGCAGGTGCTGCATTCGGAGGACAAGGTGCGTCTTGCGCGGGCCAAGATCACGAGTCTGAATCAGCTTGCGGCTCGGCTCACGGTCCAAAATCAGAACGCGGAGACGATCAATGGCGACCTGGGCAAAGACAATATCGCCAAGACCCGTGAAATCGAGGCGCTGAAGCAGACCGATACCGACCTGCAGGCAGACATCGGGAAGCTGCAGAAAACCAAGACCGATCTGGCCGAACAGACGCGCACACTGCAGGCGAACTACGATGGCGTCGACAACGCCTATCGCAAACTCCTCGATGCCAATACGGAGGCGAGCCGGTCTCTGGATGCGGAGATCGCGGCTTTGAAACGTGAGCGGGACGATGTCGCCCGCCAGCGGGACCAGCTCTATACCGAAATCGCCGGCAACAAACACGATTTCGCGCAGACTTACCTCGCTCTTCGAGGGACGAAACTCGCATTGCGGGCAGGCGGCGAATTGGCGCGCCTCACCATCGGCCCGCACGAGCGCCCGGAGCGGGTTCGAGCCGACCTGAACGTTCTGCTGGACCGCGCTGCCTCCAAAGCGAGCCAGTACGGCGCGACACGCGGTGAAAATGGGCGGGAGGTCGCCATCGTCACCACCCATTTCCTTGCGTCGAATGGAACCGCTAACGAGGAGGCCAGTCTATCGACCTTCACCAGGGATTTGACAGCACGGGACTACCCCACCGCTGTAATCGCTTATGTGGTTTATAACAGCCTGTCGGGCGAACCTGCACTGATCGATCTGAACCTCCAGAAGATCGTTCCGGTCTATAACGCAGGCGAAATCGTTGCGGCGCGGCGTATCGACGTCCGCCGCGCCACCGACGAAGTGTTTGCAGACGTGCTGGAGTTTTTGCAGCAGGAGGTAAAAGACGCTGCCATTCGCAAGGGCATCCTTCCGCAGATCGACCCCCGGACAGGCATGCCGGAGGTAGGCGTGATCTCCTACAGCGACCTGTTCCGCGTTACGGAACAGGTGCGGCGTATGGGCGGCACGGTCAAAATCTCGGCTGCTGCGCGGCACGCGCTCTCCTCCGGAGATGCCCTCGACGTGGATCTGCGTGCCGAACGCATCGCCAAGCCCAGCACAGAGGAGGCGCCCTCTGATCCCCTGCGTTCTCGCAATTGACCCCGGCAGCGCCAAATGCGGTCTGGCGATCGTGCAGCGCGATGGGGTCGTGCGATGCCAGGCCGTGGTGCCGACGGAAAGTCTCACTGCGCAGGTGCAGGAGCTGTCCGTCGCCCATCGGCCTGACGCGATCGTGATCGGCAGCGGCACCGGCTCGAAGCCCCTGCTTCTGCAGCTGCAGGCTGCGAGCCTTCCCGCTCCTCTCCTTCCGGTCGACGAATCTTACACGTCTCAGGAGGCCCGCCTCCGCTATCTCGCCGCGAATCCCCCCCGAGGCTGGCAGCGGCTGCTTCCGGCCAGCCTCCGCACGCCTCCCGTCGCCTACGACGACTATGTCGCACTCATCCTCGCCGAGCGCTATTGGCATGCCCAGGCCGAGGCTGCTCCCTCCGTTCCCCCCATCCCATAATAATCGAACCGTTTCGCGGCAGGACTCTGCTTTCCGGAAAGGGAATCTCTGCGAACGGGAGGACACATCGATGTCGCTGTTCAGTCGGCTATTCAAACCGAAAACGGTCGTTTCGGCAGGAGCGTCTTATCAGGAACTGGTCGAGACGGTCGGACTGCAGCTGCTGGCCGCCCGTGAGAAGCGGGACGACTCGCTGCGCCACTCTGCCCGCTTCGGAGAGCTGCTCGGCCTGCTCTGGCAGGAAGACCGGGAGGCGCTCAAAGCCGTTCACGCCGCTTTCAATTCCGTTGAAAAGCTCGACCAGGAGTTTATCGCGGCGCTGGGCCGGAGAGTACGCACCCTCCAGCCGACGCTTCCCCGGACTCCGGAAGGTCGTTACGCAGCTGTCGTACAGGCGCTGGGTGACGATATAGCGGCGATTTCATTGCAGGTTCCCGAGACTGTTTTCACGGCTGCCGAAACCAAGCTTTTTGTCGGCATACTCACTGTGGCGCGCATTCTCCTGCCTCCTGAACTCCACCAGACGGTCTGCGAGTTTCTCATCGCCAGCAATCGCGTGCGCAGGAACAGGCTGGAGGGGGACGACACACTGCCCTATCAAGAGCTGATTTGTGAAAACATTTACCGGTTTTTAGCATCGCTCGCTCCGGAAACGATGCCCACTTTCTGGGCTGTGCTGCGCGACGACGCCGTCTCCAAGGAATTTTGGCCCGCGCTGAGGCGTATTCGGGACATAAATGCGGTTCCGTATCTTCTGGAACTGCTGCCTGCGGTTCAGGATGAGCAGGGTCTCAGCGCGATGAGTCTCGATGGTCAGCAGGAAGTCATTCAGGTTTTGAGAGAGATCGGAGACCTGCACGCCGTTCCCGTGCTGCTTGCGATGGAAGGACGGCTGCCCCCTTCGGTCGAGAAACCTGGAATCCAAAGCGCATGGGATCGCGCTCTGTCGCAGGCATGGCGCGAACGCAGCGATCTGGCTCGTCTGGCCGGACAGACAGCGCGGCATATTCTCCGCAGCACCGGTGAGTCGGAAACTCAGATACAGCGCGCTTCCGGCCTGCCATCGCAGACTGGCGGGACGCTGCTGCGGCCTGCTCCTCCACAGCCGGGAACGACGCCTTCGGGCGAGCCACCGCGTTCTTCGGATGCGCAGCAAAGTAAGAAGCACACACTATGAAACAGCTGTTCGACAGTATCGCAATCGGCAGAGAGGCTCTGGCGCAGGGCGCGGGCGACCGCGGTGTGCTGCCGGGGTCGCCTGTCGCGACGCTGCTGACGCTTCTGTGGCATGAAGAGCGGGAGGTGCGGCAGGCCGCAGTGCGCTCGCTGCCCGGAGGGGATCGCGCGCACTACCATGAG
>JAYTGR010000782.1:0-1151 GCA_043733205.1 Chthonomonadaceae bacterium | reverse complement strand
CTGCCGGCGAGACCCTGACACTGACGATCCCGATCCCGCATCCCTGGCTGCCGGAGCGAACCCTGACGGAGGTCGGCGTATTTCACGCGGCGCAGCCGGAGTTCCGCACCCTGACCGAGGCCAACGCCCGGCTCTCCCGTCTGCTGAGCATGGGCGCTCCGGAGACGCTGCGCGCCAGGGCGTTCGGGGAGCTTGAAACTGCCGCGCGGCGGTATCTGAACGTCCTGGTTCCGGCTGCACAGCTGCGCCTGCAGGCGCGTCCGATGTTCAACGGGCGGGCGGTCGTGACGCCCGGTGGCCTGCGTTACGATCAGGTCGGGATTCCGGAGGAGATGGCGTGGACACTGTTCGGCCCCCTGCTGGCGCGGGAACAGGGGGGAGAACTCCTGGCTTCACAGACGGCGGAGGCGGCTGTGCAGCGGCTCGATGCCCTGATGGCGCGCTCCTGGGTACTGGTACAGCGCGCCCCCGTTGTCGAGCCGACAGGATTCCTGGCGTTCCATCCGGTGCGGTCGGCAGGGCAGGTCATTCGGCTGCATCCGCTGGCCAACCACTCCCTCAATGCGGATTTCGACGGCGACATCCTGTCGATCTATCTGCCGCTGACGGAGGCGGCGCAGCAGGAGGCAGGAGAGAAACTCTCGCTGGCAGGCCATCTGCACCGGGATCCGGGACTGCTGGGGAATTTTCTGCCTCTGCACTCCGCGCGTGCGGGGCTCGCGCTGCTGGCCCGCACCGCAGCAGGCCGCGAAGAGATTCGGCAGCTGACCGGCATCTCCTCTCCGCTGCCGGACGTCCCTCTGAATCGCGCCGGTCTGCTCGCGCTGGCGCAGGAGGTATTGAGCGCCCAGGGAGCGGAGGCCGCCATCGCCGCGCTGGACCGCCTGACACGCTGCGGCTTCCAGCGTGCGAAACGGTCCGGGCTCTCGCTCAGTCCTTTTCTCGGCGCGGGGTTTGCGCGGCCCGATCCGCCGCAGAGCGCGCACCCCGAACTGTGGGAAGTCTATACGGAGGAGCTGATCGAGCGCCTGCAGGCACACGGAGACGACGATGAACTGGAGCCGTATCTGACGGCGGTGCGCAGCGGGGCTCGAAGCAACTATCCGATCCTGCAGAAGTTCGTAGGGGCTTACGGAGTGGTGGAAGAGGTG
>JAYTGR010000781.1:0-3666 GCA_043733205.1 Chthonomonadaceae bacterium | reverse complement strand
GTTCCTGAAAACGGGCTACGCTGACCGGATTGTAACCCCACTCTTTGCCGCCATACCGCACGAAATCGAAGTGGATGCCGTCGACATCGTAGTGCCGTGCCACATCGAGGTAGATCCGGAAGGTCCAGTCGGCCGCGCCGGGCTGGCCGGGGTCGATCTTGGTGGCTTCGCCGTCGAAATCCTTGCCGTCCGGGTTCGTCGAGAGCCAGTCCGGGTGCAGCGCAACGATATTGAACGGATTGGCCGCATTGCCTCCGACCGCGCAGGTATTGATCCAGGCGTGGACGGCGATGCGAGGCGTCATGGCATGGGCATGCGCGATCAGATAGGCCAGAGCGTCGAAGTGTGTCGGATCGTCTTTGGCCCAGGGTTCGTAGTGGGAGGCATAGTAGGCGTCGCCGCCTTTGCGCACCTGCGCGAATATCGCGTTGCAGTGCGCCGCGTGCAGCCGCTGCAGCAGTTCGTCTGCCTGCTGCGGCGTCTTAAAAGCGGCGTTAAAGCCATCTGCCCAGAACGCGCGCAGTTCCGGGCGAACGTCCGCCCTGCCGCCGCGAGGCACACCGAAGCAGAGGCTTACGCAAAGTGAAAGCAGGAGAAGAGTTCGGGTTTGCATGCTATTTGCCCTGTGTGACGCGGAGGGAGACGATGCGATCTCCCAGTTCGATCTTGTCCATGACATCGAGACCTTTGATGACGTTACCGAAGACGCAGTAGGCGACGTCCAGATTGTGGTTGGCTTTGAGGTTGAAGAAGAACTGGCTGTCGCCGCTGTCGATGTCTGTCGAGCGTGCCAGCCCGACGGTGCCGCGCTCATGCGCAAGTTTCGGTTCCAGCGGAACGGTCTTGCCGGACCCCCCGTTGCCCAGAGCGAACTTTTGGGACACCTGGATATCCGACAGGCCGCGCAGCTTCGCGCCATCTATTTTTCTCGACTTCGGATCGCCTGTCTGCGCCGCAAACTCCTTGATGACGCGGTGGAAAAGCAGGCCGTCATAGAACTTTCTGTTGACCAGATTGACGATATGCGCTACGGTCTTCGGCGCCGCATTGGAATAGAGTTCGATGACGATGGTGCCGCGTTTCGCAATGACCATGGTGAGCTGCGGGTTGGGCTTGCCGGTAGACGGCCTTTTGACAGGAGGCGCCTGCGCCGGAGCTGCGCGGCCGGCAAGCAGAAATACCACCAGCAGACCCAGTGCGATTCGCCGGGAGATCGATCCGGTCGGGCAGGCGAAGGGCAGAGCGATACGCATGAAAAACTCCTTGTTAGGCGGCAGGTGGGAGACAGGCCGGACTGACGCCACAAAACCGGACAGAAGCCTGTCCGGCCGTGTGGAAAGGGCGGCAGGCGGTTATGGTTTGGACTCGTAAATCTGCAGATGCTTGATCACATCGCCCCTGGTGATTTTGCCCACGATATCGGTGCCTTTGACGACCCGTCCAAACACGCAGTAGTCGTAGTCGAATAAGGGGTTGTCTACTAGGTTGATGTAGATCTGGCTGTCGCCGCTATTCGGGTCCTGCGTACGCGCCAATCCGACGGTATACTGCAGGTTGGGCAGTTTGGCGGAAACCTCCAGCGGCACAGTCGTACCCGACCCGTGGGAACCGATCCCTTTCGACTCGAAGTCCGAGACCTCGGCGTCTTTCGAAGCCGGATCGCCCATCTGTACGACCTGGGAATCTACGCGATGCACTTTGAGGCCATCCCAGAATTTCCTGCCAGCCAGCTCCATGAGGTGGGCTGTGGTTTTAGGAGCGGCCTTCGGATAGAGTTCCATTTCGATGATCCCCTTACTCACGAACTCCTTCTTGCCGTCCTTGCCCGGTGTTTCCGTGCCGATCTCCAGAGACGCGCGGATCGCACCGGCCCGTACCTTATCGAACTTGGCCTGCGAGTCGCCCTCTCCTTTTGGAGCCGCTTTCGGATCCGTTTTGGCGGGCGTCGCACTGGCGGCCGGCGGGGGCGAAGGTGTTTCGCCCGGCAGCGGATCGGGATGTGTCGTATGAAGCGAGACCATGGCAGCCAGGACCACCCCGGCAACGATCAGGCAAAATATGGCGATGGCAGGACGCATCGGTTCGGTTCTCCTTCAATATGAGGTTCTGCCCGGTCGGACAGAACCTTTGCAGCGGCTCATGCGACCGGAGCAGAGAACGCCCGGTCGTTAGTCCAGCGTTAATCCCTCTTTAGTCCATGTCGAATGCCGTCAATATCACTCTGTTGTCCTGTGCCTGCAGCACAAATCGTATCTTCCTGCGAGAGACCGTCGAAGTTCGATCCCGAGAGACATACCAGGCGGTGACCGCAAAAAGGTCGCTGTCCAGCGGCTGTTCAGGGTCGAATTCCAGAGCGATCGTTTGGCGGTTCGAGAAGAGAGCTTCCAGCCGTTCCAGGAACAGGTCCGCTGTAACCAGACGCCGTTTCTCGCCCGGAGTGTGCAGCGCCAGGCGCTCCGCACGCTGCAGGTGAGAAGCGAGCAGAAGCGGCTGCTCTTCCTGAAAAGCGCGCTGGATGTCGTTCAGCGCAGACTGTATATTGACGGGGTGTCGCGGTTTGGTCTTCTCTCCAATACGGTAGTTTGCGTTCGGTTCGTCACGAGGGACGCCGCCCTGCAGATCGTAATTGGGCCATCCCAGGACAATGACCCGGCCGGGGATGGGGTAGAGGCCCGCCGAATCGGGAGAACCGCAATAGACATCGTTCGGAAACCAGAACACTTCGTCCACGCTGTAACCTCGAAAGGGCGAGAGATAGGAGTAGGGCCAAAGAATCTGAGAGGAGCCAGCCCCGTTATGGGCAGCACTGGAGGCCGCAGGCGCCTCCTGAGAGGCTTTGTAACGGTCTAAACTGGTCGTGTCTGCCGCAGCAGTCCTGCCTTTCTCGGAATCCTTGGCGCTGCTGTCCTTGCTGTCACTGTCCTTCGAGGAAGCGGGATCGGCAGGCGGGATGGGCAGCATCACACTGCCGAAAATGTCGCCCCCGGGCGGAAGCACCCCCTGCGGGTAAGGGATGTATGTGGCGCCTGCAGGCGTGGCGCTTCTGCTGCCAGTGCGTCTCTCGGAGGGAAACAGGACCGCAAAATTCACTTTGCCGCCGTGAGACACGCCCTGTTCGGATCGGCCGATCTCCCAATGGTCGCTCCCCTGGCTGCTGCCATTCTTTTGATCTTTCGAGGCGGACTGGCTGGAGTGGCTGGAATGGGTGTCCGTGCTGCCCCCGGATGCCGAGGGCGCGGAGGGCTGAGACGGCTGCGGACGTGAGCGCGTCATCTGCGCCTGAGCGCTGCTGGAAAGCGCAGCCAGCAGAGCGCCGTTCACAAGAGCAAGCGCCGGACGAAATCGGGACTGTTTTTTTGTCGATCTTCGGGTCTGCATCGGGGGGCTCCTCATCAGGCTGTGCCGTAACCAGGATTCATTCCCACTCTTGAACGCTCGCCAGATCCTGTTGTGACGCAGGCGTCCGCACTTTTGGGCTGTGAAAACTATTATACCTTAACCCCGGACAGCTCTGCGCGAAGGGCGGCGCCGCACGTGCGCCCGAAGCGCTCTTTTGCGGCGGCCAGACAGATCTGCGCCGAGGGCTGGCCCGGCGTTCGAATTGCCGGGCCGGGCAGGGTATGCTACTTATAGATTCATGCCTGCCTGCGGTCATCGACGAACAGG
>JAYTGR010000780.1:0-1153 GCA_043733205.1 Chthonomonadaceae bacterium | reverse complement strand
CGCAAGTTCCGCTATACGCACGGTCTCCTCGGCCCCGTAATTTTTTCTCCCGATGGACAGACGGTCGTAACAGGAGCCGAGAATGCCGGCTGGCCAGGGCCCGGCGACGGACCGCACTCGGAGGCTTCCTACGCGCATTCGACCGATCTCTTTTCCTGGGATCTGCGCACTGGGAAACGGAACCGCGCAGTCGCGGGGGCAGGCGGAGGGTCGCCCACCTCCGCCCCGGCTTTCTCGGCGGACAGCAAATGGCTGTTCCTCGGCGGCAGCCGCTGGAAGATGCCCGCATTCACTTTGGACCGCCCTCTGAACTCTGCAGACTGGATCGCTTTCGGCGGCTCGACCGGAGTCCTGGCCGACCAAAGCCGCAGGCGCTATTCCGTATGGGATCTGACCGCCGGACGGCGGCGATGGATACTGCCGGATCCGCCTCTGCAGATCGGCGCCTGCGCGTTCTCTGCGGACGGTCTGCGCCTGGCGACTGGCGACAGCCGGATACGCCTCTGGGACCTGCGCACTCTCAAGATAACTCAGGAGCTCGCCGCGCCGGTTCCGCCCGATCGGCTTGACTTTCTGCCGGATGGCAGACTGCTCAGTGACAGCCGCTCTTGCGCCATTTCCGCTCTGCTCGAACCGGCATCCAGCCATGCCGCGAAGCGGTTTCCAGTGCCCGACCCTTCCCGCGATCACGATGGTAGCTGCTCGGTGTCGGCGCATGTCTCCCCGGATGGGAAGACGGTCGTGGAACAGACGGAGCAGAACTTCAAGCTGCAGCCCTTCGTGATCAGAGATGTTTCGACGGGCCAGGTGCGGCACGCTCTGCCCGATTTCTCCGGAAATCTGCGCCGATCGGTCTTTACACCGGACGGTCAGAGGTATGTGGTCTTTCGCCCCTGGAGGGGGGCCGCCACGCGCAGGGAGGAGACAGGAGCGCTGCTGAACCTGGAAACGGGGCGGCAGGAGCGGGTATTTCAGCACGACGAAGGTGTCTGGCCCCTCGCGATCTCCCCGGACAGCCGCACCCTGATCGCAGGCAGCGCAGGGGGAGTGCATGCCTTCGATATGACCACGGGACTTGTGAAGTACACCCTGAAGCAGATCTTTCCTCAGACAGCCGCCTTCTCACCGAACGGACAGATACTGGCGCTCGGTT
>JAYTGR010000779.1:0-3669 GCA_043733205.1 Chthonomonadaceae bacterium | reverse complement strand
CCAAAATCAAAGTGCCGTTCGCGATGCTGCTGGAGCATGGCCTGATCCCGTACGGCGCGGAACTGCGCCTGGATCGCACGGAGCACATCGGCCGCGTGCAGGAGGATGCCACGCTGGTATGCGGCAGCCTGCGCGGCTCTATCCACAAGGTCGCGGCACAGTGCCTGGGCAAACCCTCCTGCAACGGCTGGGAACACTGGTACTATCGGGACAGCCGGACCGGCGAATACATCGTTCTGGACACCCTGCGCGAGCCGATCCGCAAACTGCTCGGCAATGCGCCGGCCGTTCCGAAAAAGCGGGCGCGGGCCAGGAAATAGGGTGGGGAATGAAACTGATCGTTGGGCTCGGCAATCCCGGCTCGGAGTACGAGGGGACACGACATAACGTCGGGTTCGAGGTGATCGACCTGCTGGCGCGACGACACAGCATCTCCGTAAGCAAGCGCAATTTCAAGAGCGTCTACGGCGAGGGCAGCATCGGCGGTGAGAAAGTGCTGCTGATGCGGCCCATGACGTATATGAATCTGTCGGGAGAAGCCGCTGGGGCAATGGCCCGCTTCTATAAGCTCGAAGCGGCAGACGTCTGGGTTATTCTGGATGAAGTCGCCCTCGCACCGGGCCGTATCCGGCTCCGCTTCACCGGCTCGGCGGGAGGACATAACGGCCTGGCCAATATTATCACGACGCTGCACACGCAGGATGTGCCGCGGATTCGGCTTGGCGTCGGAGCGGCCAAGCCCGGCGCGATGGTCGGGCATGTGCTGGGCCGATTTCGGAAAGAGGAATATCCCCTCATCGAGGAAGCTGTGGCGCGGTCCGCCGATGCGGTCGAGTGCGCTTTGAAAGAAGGGTTCGAGATGGCGATGAACCGTTTCAATCTCCCGGACAAGCCGCCGGTCATCAAGCCCCCGAAGCCCGAACCGAGTTGACACCCGTCCGGCGTCGTGTTAAAATGCGTGAGAGGAGCCGCACCGATGCTCGATTTTAGCCAGGTCGTCACGCAGATCGAAAATTTTTCCGGGGAACGCGCGAGCGGCCGGGAGCGTCTGCTTACTGCGCTTGCTGAGGCGGGACGGCGCCTGCGCTCCACGGCTCCAGGCTGGGAGGAGATCCGGCCCAAACTGCTGGGCAGCCGGACCTCCTGGCTGGTGGCGGAGTGGAAAGAGACACCCGATGCGGTATTTGCACCTGCCGGGAGGCCCTTTCTATATACCGTTTTCGCGACGGACGGCTCCCAGATCGTTTCCGACCGGCACGACATCGCGCTCTGCTATCTGCTTAATGTGAGCCGTATCGTGCTCCACTATGGCGACGATGCCCGCGCCGAACTCTCGTCCTCTGCGGTGCTTGCTCCTCCTGAAGAGGATGCGGAACAGGAAGCGGTGGGAGAGCTGACGGCCATTGCCGGCAAACGGCTCGGAATACGCCGCCAGCTCGCCGAGTTCGGCGCGCTGGCCGCAATGGTTTCCGGCTCTGGAGTCGGTGTGCCTGCGGTAGCGCTGTTCGATGGCAGCCTGATTCTCTGGACGCTGGAAAACGAGCCGGATGCGTTCCGAATCGAGGCGCTGGATACCATGCATCGGCATTTCGATACGGTCCAGGAGAGCGGCGTGCCGTTCGTCGGTTATATCAGCCGGCCGGCCAGCCGGGACGTCGTGAACTCTCTGCGGGTGGCGCACTGCCCGCATGCCGAAGCCAACTGCGATCGACACTGCCCGCACCGCAGCCGGCCCCGACCGCATTTCGTCGCGCCAGAATGTGCCGGAACCGAAGGCGTTCGCGACGCCGACCTGTTTGCGGAGATCCTGTGCGAAGGCGAACGCTCGGCGGTCTTCGGTTCGACATCGACGATCCTGGACGCCTACAAGCAGCATCGGATCTGTTTCTTCTATCTGCATGTCGGAACGGAGATCGCCCGCTGCGAAATCCCGCAATGGGTCGCGGCAGAACCGGAACTTCTTGAGGCGGCGCACACCCTGTGTATGGATCAGGTTCGGAAGGGGTTCGGCTATCCGGTGGCTTTGGCGGAAGCCCATGAGCAGGCGATCGTGCGCGGCGCGGAGAAGGATGCGTTTTTCCTGCTTCTCGAACGGATGATGATCGTCTCCGGGCAGCAGGCTTCTCAGACGCAAAAAAATGTTTCCAAACGCGCCCGCCGTGTATGACAGGGCGCTCGTATCGCGGAATGGAGATCTCAAAGATGACACGACAACCCAACGACACGCTGTCCAGACGCGAACTGCTGCGCAGCACTGCCTTCGGCGCGGCCGGGCTTGCCCTTCTGCCCTCGATGGCCCACGCCGGCCGCGCTCCAGGCAGCTACAAGCCTTTCAAAATGGCGATTCAATCCTATACGCTGCGCGGTTTCAAACTCGACGAAGCTCTGGCGAAGACCAAGGCCCTCGGCCTGACATACTGGGAGGGCTGGGACGGCCACCTGCCGATTACGGACGATCCCAGGCAGATCGACCTCTACAAACAGAAGCTGGCAGCGAATGGGATCCAGATGCCGACTTACGGTGTCGTGGGCTTTTCGAACAACGAAGCCGACGCCCGCAAAAAATTCGAGTTCGCGAAGGCGATGGGGATTCGAACGATGTCCGCCTATCCCACGCTCGACTCGCTGACGATGCTCGATAAACTCGTCGAAGAGTATAAGATCAATCTGGGTATCCACAACCATGGCCCGGGCGACAGCCTGTACGACACGATCGACAAGCAGGTCGTAGCGCTGAAGGGACACAGTCTGCGCATCGGGGCCTGTATCGATACGGGGCATTATCTGCTCTCCGACGAACGGCCGGAAACGGCGGCCGGCACATTCGGCACACGTGTCTATGGCGTCCACTTAAAGGACGTGAAGGGCATTCCCGGCGGCAAAAAGTCGTTTACGGAACTCGGCAAGGGTGCGCTGGATGTCAACGTCTTCCTGAAAGAGATCATCAAATTCGGTTATCCGCAGCGCGGCGTCCTTTCGCTCGAATACGAGGAGCATGCAGACGATCCCACTCCCTACATCGAAGAGTGTCTGAAAACGCTCCGCAACAGTCTGGATACGATCAATAACTTCACCCTGAAGGGAAAGTAAAGCCGCTATGTCGCTTCGGATCACGGATGTCGAGCGCATCACGGTAGAGGTGCCGTTTACCCCGCGCTGCCTGGAGTGGAATGCGCGGGAGGTGTGGCAGTGGCGCATCTCGGAAGTCATCCGGGTGACGACGGACGCGCCGGGGATTGTCGGTTATGGCGAGACCCTGCCGCACTACACCTGGGGCCGTGTCTCGGACGATGCCATCGCCCGAGTGAAAGGGCGCAATCCGGCGGAGCTGCTCGGCGACGACAGCCTGGGGGCCGGACTGCAGATGGCGCTGTACGACCTGGTCGGCAAGGCGCTGGAAGTTCCGGCCTATCGCCTGTTCAGTCTGCCGAGAGTCCGGGAGTGGTGTCCGCTGTCGTGGTGGAACATCGACATGCCACCGGAAGCCTTCGCTGAAGAGGCGAAGGAGGCGCTGGCGGCAGGTTACACTTCTTACAAAATCAAGGCGCGGCCCTGGTGGGATGTCTATGCGCAGGTGGAGGCGATCAGCGCCGTCACTCCCCCTCACTTTCGGCTCGATCTGGACTGGAACAACATGCTGCTCAATGCCGGGAACGCCGCCCCGGTACT
>JAYTGR010000778.1:0-1154 GCA_043733205.1 Chthonomonadaceae bacterium | reverse complement strand
CCTCGATCGCATCGAGGTCGATGAGGCCGGCCGGGTCTGCCCTGCGCGGTGCGCGGTGCAGCCAGCACGCTGGCGGTGATGAGCCGCTCGGCTGGAGGCACAGCATCCAATCAGGGCGGCACTGATGTTGCCCTGCGGTCAAATCCACTTTACGATTCATACTGGTCCAATCATAGGATCAAAACATCAAGCGCAGTCGTCATTCAGAGTAGCAGATCACCGGGATTTTGCAGAAGCATGAGGCAGCGGTGTCGGTGGTTGATCTCTGCCAATGGCACTCCAACGTAGAAACGAATGCTGCCGTTCTGGGCGCCGCGCTCCCAGCGTGAACCGGGGCGGACCGCCGCTGCCCGACGCGATGAAACCGTCGCTGCGGATCCTCATATCGTCCTTCGCGGCCGCAAACTCCGCGTACACGGCCACCGCCAGCCAGGCGGACCTGTTCGCCGAGGCGCTCTAAATGCTGATGCTGTTCGTGTTTGCCGTTCTGTTTTGGGCAGCTTCGTCACCTGTTGCAGTGCTGCCCGCTACGAGTGTCCTGGTAGGCGGTCATCTTTCCGGTCGAGCCTCTAGCAGCGCTGCCTACGCTTTGCCGCAGTCCGACCGGGGCTCGTCGCGGACGCGATCGCACTCGTCCTGCTTGCCTTGACGACGTTGGTCATAGTCGCCCTGCTCAGCCGAACCCGTCCTGGGCTTGTTTAAAGGAGAAATACGAACCTTGAGCACGTAGGTCCCTCTTCTGCCGCCACGGGCGGATCACGAGCCAGCTGTTTAACGTCCGCTATTCATAACTCTCTTTTCCATAGCCGACAGTCCGGTTTCGGCCCGTCACCGTGGCACCCGGCGTAGCGCGAACGCCGCACTCTCGCCTGCCTTGGGAGCAGTTTCCGCTTGGCCCTTACATGAGACGGGACAGGGCTTAAAGTCTAGCCGCCTGCCCACGCCTCGCCGCTGCCCTCGCCAGGCTGTATGAGGCGGATCCGGCGTCTGATCCTTGCTCGTCATGCTGCTGGCGCGTTCAACGTCCTCCCACCTGGAACAATCCAAGATCGATGCTGTTCGCGATCGCCGTATACCCGGCCGGACTAGGATGCAGATGATCCCCGGAGTCGTACTCCGGTCGTGACCGGGTTGGCCGTTCTGGATCTTGCACC
>JAYTGR010000777.1:0-9839 GCA_043733205.1 Chthonomonadaceae bacterium | reverse complement strand
CTCTCAACGATCCACAGATGAAACGTCTGGCAAAAGAGTTTCCGCAAGTCGAAAACAACAAGACCATGCGCCCGCTTTTCGTTTTCTATAAGAAATATCCTGGGATACTCAACGAAAATGGAATGGCGGCAGACCTTAACATGCTGGCCTTATTGAAACAGTTGAAGCTGATATCATCTCTGGCTGAAAAGGATGCCGTTCAACGGATGCGGATTGTAGAAAAACACTCTCAAATCGCAGATGGAAGACGTGTCTACCGAATACAGTTCCAAGTGAATCATCAGGAGGCATGGCAGGAGGCTGGGAACTTCTCGATTTTTCCAGACAAATCCGTTCGATAAGCGCAGCAAGCCTGGGGGCTTGCGAGGGGACGCTCTCCTGCCGCAAACTGCCCTTTGAACTTCTGAAAGTATGATACCCGAATGCCGGAAACCAGGGCGAACGCATCTAAATCTATCAACAACTATCAACCCTGATCTGCACTCGACTTTGCATTTCCGGAATGGGGTAGGAAGATCCGCCTTGGAGTGGTCAAGGGGTTATCACCCCTCGCTGCGCGCCTTCGGCGGATCGTCCTCCGGACGAAGCGACATCAAAACCAGAGTCATAGGGCTTACCGACAGCGAGAGAGTGTGCCCGCTTCAGCGGGCACTTGAGTGCGCAGCACCTCTAGCGGAGGGCTTTAGCCCGGCGGCTCCGAGGATGCTATTGACAGTTATAGATGCGTTTGCCCTGACCGGTAACAAACGCTCTTGACAAAGCGTAGGCAGATGTGGTACTCTAGCGTTTCGTGCTTTAGATTAGGAGGGTACTCCGTTGAAAGAAATTCAGGGCCGCACCAAGCAAACCCACCACATCAGTGAAATCCCCAGCCTCGTTGAACTCCAACTCGATTCTTACCAGTGGTTCCTCGAAGAGGGTCTCCACGAACTGTTCGCAAGTTTCTCACCTATCTACGATTTTACCAATCAGACTTCGATCTCTCTGACCGACTTCACACTCGGTGAACCGAAGTATTCGCTCGAAGAGTGCCGGGACCGTGACATGACGTTCGAGGCCCCGATCAAGTCCAAGGTTCTGCTGAAACAGGCCAATAAGGAAGAGATCGAAAGCGAAGTCTACCTCGGCGATCTGCCCCTGATGACGGACAAAGGCACGTTCATCATCAACGGTGCGGAGCGCGTCGTCGTCAGTCAGCTGGCCCGTTCGCCTGGTGTCTACTTTAAAGACAGCCTGGACTTCTCCGGCAAAGTGCTCTTCTTCGCGACCATCATTCCACAAGAGGGCGCGTGGGTCGATGTCGAAACCGACAACAGCAGTCAGGTCACCGTCCGTATCGGACAGACCCGTAAGTTCCCGCTGACTACCCTGCTGCGCGCGCTGAACGCGTTCCCGCAGGCCTGCCTGCCGCTGGAGATGCCGATTCACGAGATCCTGGAGCGCTCCTGGATCTACAAGACGGTCGAAGCGTTTGACGAAGAAGGCAAACAGCTGCCCTCGCGCACCGAGAAGGACTTCTTCCTGGCGATGCGCATCAAAGCGCCGATCGTCGATAAGAAGACCGGCGAGATCGTGGCGGAAGAGGATGCGCTGGCGACGGAAGAGTTCCTGAAGGCGCTGGCGGAGAAGATCGGCGAGAAGACCGTCATTAAAGTCTACAGCCGCATCAACAACACCACCGACATCCTGAACATGTTCTCTACCCGACAGACACTGCCGAGTCCGGAGCCCGAGCACCTGCTGCACAAACGGCCGGTCTACGAGATCGTGGACGAAAAAGGCAAAGTCCTCGTCAAGCCGTATCAGCTGATCGCCGACAAGACCACCGCCAACGCCGTCGCCAAGCACATCGCGAAGCTGCCGACGCCGGAACTCGAAGTGCTGGCTGTCAACAAGTATGTCGAAGCCACCCTCGATCAGGATGTGGCCACCGACACCGATTCGGCGATGCTGGACATCTACCGTAAGATCCGTCCCGGCGACCCCGCGACGCTGGAATCGGCCCGGAGCCTCGTGCAGAACATCTTCTTCGACGCCCGCCGCTACGACATGGCGAAGGTCGGCCGGTACAAGATGAACAAGAAGCTGGGTTCGCGGCTGCCTCTAGGGGCGCGTGCGATGACCAAAGAAGACCTGGTCAGTATCCTGCGCTATATCATCAACCTAAATGCAGGCGAAGGCACGACCGACGACATCGACCACCTCGAGAACAAGCGCATCCGCAGCGTCGGCGAACTGCTGGCGTCGCAGCTGCGCATGGGCTTCCTCCGCATGGAGAAGGTGGCCAAAGAGCGCATGACCAGCCTCGACAACGACAATATCATCCCGCAGGTGATTCTGTCGGTCAAGCCGATCAGCGCGTCCATCAAGAGCTTCTTCGGCTCCTCGCAGCTGTCACAGTTCATGGATCAGACCAACCCGCTTGCGGAACTGGTCTCGAAACGCCGCCTCTCAGCCCTTGGGCCGGGCGGTCTCTCCCGCCAGAGCGCCAAGCTGGAAGTGCGCGACGTTCACGAAAGCCACTACGGCCGCATCTGCCCGATCGAGACGCCGGAAGGCCCGAACATCGGACTGATCGGTTCGATGGCCGTCTTCGCCCGAGTCGATGTCTACGGCTTCCTGGAGACGCCTTACCGCAAGGTCCACAACGGCATCGTTACCGACGACATCGAGTGGATGACTGCCGACATAGATCACAAGTACCATATCGCGCCGGCCAACGTGAAGTCGGACGACAAGGGCAGGATCTCCGAGACCGAAGTGCAGGTGCGCTTCGAGGGGTCTTATCCGCTCGTCAAGGCGAACAAGGTCCAGTACATGGATGTCGCGCCGGTGCAGCTGATCTCGGTCGCGACCGCCTGTATCCCGTTCATCGAGAACGACGAGGCGACCCGCGCCCTCATGGGCGCGAACATGCAGCGACAGGCTGTGCCGACGCTCCGCCCGGATGCCCCGCTGGTCAAAACCGGCATGGAGCGCCGCGCGGCGGTCGACTCCGGAGCGGTCATCACCGCCCGGCGCAGCGGCATCATCAGCCGCGTCACCGCCGACCAGATCGACGTGACGACGCCCGAAGGCCGCATCGACAGCTATCGGCTCATCAACCTGCTTCGCTCCAACAACTCGACCTGTATCACACAGCGGCCCATCGTCAACAAGGGACAGCGCGTGCGGCAGGGTCAGGTGCTTGCGGACGGGCCCTGCACCGACATGGGCGAGCTCGCGCTCGGTCAGAACGTGCTCGTTGCCTTCATGCCCTGGGGCGGCTACAACTACGAAGACGCCATTCTGCTCTCCGAGCGGCTGGTGCGGGACGATATCTTCACCTCGATCCACATCGAAGAGTTCGATATCGAAGCGCGCGACACCAAGCTCGGGCCGGAAGAGATCACCCGCGACATTCCGAACATCGGCGAGGACATGCTGAAAGACCTCGACGAAAACGGGGTCATCCGCGTGGGCGCCGAAGTGCGGCCGGAAGATATTCTGGTCGGCAAAGTGGCCCCCAAGGGCCAGGGCGAACTGACGGCGGAAGAGCGGCTGATTATCGCGATCTTCGGCAAGAAGGCGGAAGAGACCCGCGATGTCTCCCTGCGCGTGCCGCACGGCAACGGCGGGCGCGTCGTGGATGTCAAGGTGTTCAGCCGCTTCAAGTACCAGGGTTCGCGTGACAAACACATCTACAACTACTGCAAACGCCCGGATGCTTCCATGCGGGACATGGAAGACGGCGAGCTTCTGCGCCTCGCCCCGGACGAACTGCCCGCAGGCGTCAATATGCTGGTTCGTGTCTATATCGCCCAGAAACGCAAGATCATGGAAGGCGATAAGATGGCCGGCCGGCATGGCAACAAGGGAGTCATCTCCAAGATCCTGCCGCAGGAGGACATGCCTTTCCTGCCGGACGGAACGCCGGTCGACATCGTCCTGAACCCGCTGGGCGTGCCTTCGCGTATGAACATCGGGCAGATCCTCGAAACCCACCTGGGCTACGTGGGTCGGCACATGGACTGCACCTTCGTGAACCCCGCTTTCGAGGGATCCACCGAGCGCGAGATCCGCGATCAGATGGAGCGGCTGGGCCGCTACTTCCGGCAGAAGGCGCTGGCGAACTACGCGAACAGCGAACTGCATCTCGACATGGAGTTCGATACGGCTCTGGATGCGGAAGTGCTGTTCGATCAGATCCGCACCCGCCTGCAAGAGCTGGATGCGGAGGAGTTGGAAGTCATCGCGCGGTTCGTAGCTGCACCGACGACCGAAGAGACTCCTGCGCTGACAGGCGAGACAGACCAGACTGCCTCCAATGCGATTGCCGCGCCTGCGTACGACTTCGAACAGATCATCGAGCGGATCCAGACCAACGTCTGGGCCCGAGTAGGCTACGAGCCCCTGACAGGCAAGACCTACATCCGCGACGGTCTGACCGGAGATCAGTTCAATATGCCCGTCACGGTCGGGGTCATCTACATGCTCAAACTTGCCCACCTCGTGGACGACAAGATCCATGCCCGCTCGACCGGTCCCTACTCTCTGGTCACGCAGCAGCCCCTCGGCGGTAAAGCGCAGTTCGGCGGACAGCGGTTCGGAGAGATGGAAGTCTGGGCGCTCGAAGCCTATGGCGCTGCGTATATGCTTCAGGAGATCCTGACGATCAAGTCGGACGACGTTCTGGGGCGTGTCAAGACCTACGAGAGCATTGTGAAGGGCGATAATATCCTGGAGCCCGGCGTGCCGGAATCGTTCAAAATCCTGGTCAACGAGCTTCAGAGCCTGGGGCTCAAGGTGACCGTCCTGGACGAACAGGACAAAGAGATCGATCTGCGCGACCGTGACGACGATATCGATCCTCATGAGAACCCAGCCAAAGCGGCGGCGCGCCGCGAGGCCAAGAAGATGCGCACCGAGCCGGAAAAAGAGCTGCCGTTCTAACTTCGATTCTATGACCGAGGTTACACGAAAATCTCCTGCGGAACCGACCTCTACGCTGTCCCTGATCTCTCAGGGACAGCGGACTGTCGGGGCCACCAGGGGTTGCTGAAAAGCAGTGCAGGAGGATAGGCGCCGGGCGGCGCTTATCGAAGGGAAGAGAGACAATGGCGGACGCAAGCACGTTTTCTAAAATACGCATTGGAATCGCTTCACCGGATGAGATTCGTACATGGTCGTACGGCGAGGTCAAAAAACCGGAGACTATCAACTACCGTACGTTTCGACCGGAGCGTGACGGGCTGTTCTGCGAGCGCATCTTTGGGCCGGTAAAGGACTGGGAGTGCCACTGCGGACGGTATAAAAAAGTCAAGTACAAGGGCATTGTCTGCGAGCGGTGCGGCGTCGAGGTCACGCGCAGCAAGGTGCGGCGCGAGCGTATGGGCCATATCGAGCTGGCGGCGCCCGTCTGCCATATCTGGTACCTCAAGGGCGTGCCGAGCCCGATGGCGCTGATCCTGGACATCACCCCCCGCCCGCTGGAGAAGGTGCTCTACTTCGCCTCCTACATCGTGACGGCGGTAGACCGGGGCAAGATCAACTCCCGGCTGTCGGATATTCGTTCGGCGGTGACGGAAGAGACCGAAGCGATCCTGGAGGAGAAGGCGGGCATCGCAGATCGGCTGACGCTCGATTTCAACCGCGAGATCGCGGAGAATCGGGCCAAAGCGGCTGCGAGCGCGGCGGAAGCCGAAGCCCGCCTCGAATCCGGCGAGGTCGTCGTGCTCGAAGAGGGTCAGGAGCCCGAAACGGTCCTGATGGCATGGACCGACGAAGTGATCGCGCAGAAGCAGAACTACCTGATCGAGCGCATCAAACAGGAAGAGAAGGATTCCACCGAGCGGATGGAAGAGCTCGCCGCGTCGCTGCTGCTCCTGGAGAAGATCGAGAAGAAGCAGCTCATCACGGAAGATCAGTTCCGCGCGACCGAGCGGCTGCTGGAAGTCCTGCTCCGCCGCCTGGGCGGCGACTGGGAAGATGTGATCCGGGCTGGTCTGGGCGGGGCGGCGATCAAGGAACTCCTGCTGGAGGTGGACCTTGAGAAGCTGAGCCGTGAGCTGAAGATCGAGATCGCCAACACGCAGGGTCCGCGCCGGATCCGGTCCATCAAGCGGCTGGAAGTGACGGAGGCGTTCCTGGCCTCCCGCGCCCGCCCGGACTGGATGATCCTGGACGCGGTCCCGGTCATCTCGCCCGAACTGCGCCCGATGGTGCAGCTGGACGGCGGCCGGTTCGCGACCTCGGACCTGAACGACCTGTACCGGCGCATCATCAACCGCAACAACCGCCTGAAGAAAATCACCGAGATCCGCGCCCCCGAAAGCATCGTGAACCACGAGAAACGGCTGCTGCAGGAAGCGGTCGATGCGCTGATCGACAACGGACGCCGTACGCGCCCGGTCGTCGGCAGCAATAACCGCGCCCTGAAGTCGCTCTCGGACATGCTGAAAGGCAAGGAAGGCCGCTTCCGCAAGAACCTGCTCGGGAAGCGCGTCGACTACTCCGGCCGTTCGGTCATCGTGGTCGGGCCTCACCTCAAGCTGCACCAGTGCGGCCTGCCGAAAGAGATGGCGCTGGAGCTGTTCAAGCCGTTCGTCATGAAGACGCTCGTCGAGAGCGGGCTGACCGGCAACATCAAAACCGCCAAGCGGATGATCGACAAGATGCGCCCCGAAGTGTGGGACGCCCTGGAGATCGTTATCCGGGAGCATCCGGTCCTGCTGAACCGCGCCCCCACCCTGCACCGTCTGGGTATTCAGGCGTTCGAGCCGATTCTCGTCGATGGCAAAGCGATCCAGGTCCACCCGCTGGTCTGCCATGCCTTCAACGCCGACTTCGACGGCGACCAGATGGCGGTCCACGTGCCGCTGTCGGCCTACGCTCAGGCGGAAGCCCGCATCCTGATGCTGTCGTCGCACAACCTGTTCTCGCCCGCACACGGCGGACCGATTGTAGCGCCGATTCAGGACATCATTCTGGGGTCTTACTACCTGACGATGATGAAGGAACTGAAGGCCGGAGAGCGCCCTCGAGACTACGTGTTCGCGTCGCCGGAAGAGGCGGTGCTGGCCTACGACATGGATATGCTCGAACTGCACGAGCCGATCAGTGTCCGCCTGCCCCACCGCGCCAGTTTCGCGCCGGATGCGGAGACGACGATCGAGGTGATCGGGCTCAAAAGGCACTACGATGCCGACGGCAACGATCTGGTTCCCATGAAGAACGGCGTCGTCGATACGGCGAAGTTCACGACGGTCGGCCGCTTGATCTTCAACGAGATCCTGCCGCCGCACATCAAGTACACCGACCCATATCTGCTGAAAACGCTGGTGAAGAAGGGCGTCTCTCAGGTCGTTACCGACGTCTACGAGACCCACGGCAAAGAGGCCTGTATCACGTTCCTCGACGACATCAAGTCGATCGGGTTCAAGTACGCGATGAAGGGCGGCATCACGATCGCGATGACCGACATGGACAGCCCTCCTGACCGCGACGTCCTGATCAAGGGCGCGGAAGACGACGTCCGCAAGGCCAACACCCAGTACAACCGGGGCATGCTGACGATGGCCGAACGTAAGCAGAAAGTTCTGACGACCTGGATGCAGGCGAGTGAGAAGATCGCAAACTCCATCATGGAGCGTATCGATCAGTACAACCCGCTCTATATCGTCACCGACTCGGGCGCGCGCGGTTCCAAGAAGCAGCTGTCGCAGCTTTCGGGCATGCGCGGGCTGATGTCCGACCCGTTCGGCAACCTGATCGAGGATCTGCCGATCAAGTCCAACTTCCATGAAGGGCTGAACGTGCTGGAGTTCTTCGTCTCCACCCACGGCGCCCGTAAGGGTATGGCCGACACCGCGCTGCGCACCGCAGACGCCGGTTACCTGACGCGCCGCCTTGTGGATGTGGCGCAGGACGTGATCGTGCGCGCTGTCGATTGCGGCACGACCCACGGCATCACGGTACGCGAGATCCAGGACGGCGGCGATGTCCTGGAGAAGATCGGCGAGCGGGTCAAGGGCCGGTATCCCAGCGTGGATATCGTGAACCCGCTGACCGGCGAAGTGATCGTAGAGGCATCGACGGATATTCTGGATCCGCAGTCCCGCGAACTGGACGACTTCCGCGTGGCGACGGACGACCTCGTGGATGTCGATACCGGCGAAGTGGTGAAGCGCAAAGGCGATGTCTTCACGGTCAAAGAGACCGAGGATCTGCTGGCCCGCGG
This sequence comes from Chthonomonadaceae bacterium, assembly GCA_043733205.1. Classification (GTDB taxonomy): domain Bacteria; phylum Armatimonadota; class Chthonomonadetes; order Chthonomonadales; family Chthonomonadaceae; genus JANXLO01. The sequence goes on along the minus strand of JAYTGR010000777.1, from coordinate 1,621 downwards.
CGTGCGGCGTGCGAACCTGCTGCGCAAGAAGGCGGCGGCGACCCACATGTACGACATCACGACGTCGATCACCGTACATCTGCGCTCGGTCCTGACCTGCGAACTGCGCCAGGGCGTCTGCGCGAAGTGCTACGGCCGCGATCTGGCGACCGGACGCCTGGTGGACATCGGTGTGGCGACGGGTATCATCGCGGCACAGTCCATCGGAGAGCCCGGAACGCAGCTGACGATGCGCACCTTCCACACCGGAGGCGTCGCGGGCACCTACCTGACAGGTGTCGCCAACGTCAAACAGAAACGACAGAACAACCTGCGCGAACTGCACAACGACATCCAGACCGGAGTCGTGAAGCTGGAAGAGGCGGAGGGTTCGGAGCGCGAACGTGTGCGTTCGATCCAGGCGGTGCTGAAGGTGCTGGAAGATCAGGTCGGCGGCCTGCTGCGGGTCGTGGAGCTGTTTGAGGCGCGCAAACCCAAGGGCCAGGCGATCGTCACCGAGCATGCGGGGTTCGTCTCGGCCATCGAGAACAAGGGTCTGCGCAACGTGGTCATCAACGTGCGCCAGGAGCTGAACGAAGCGCTGGCGCATCAGGGACTGGGCACGGACGCCAGTTCCGGCGAAGAGATCCTCGATTCCGACGGTGAAGTGATCGTCAAAGCCGGTGAGGCGCTGACGGACAAGGCGCTGAAGCGCATCGTCCTGATGGGCATCAAAGAGGTGACCCTCCGCAAGGTCTACATGGTTCCCTATCGCGGCGACCTGGAGGTCGAAGTCGGCCAGGAGGTCTCTCCGGGCGACCGTCTGACGGGTGGCCCGCTGGACCCCCAGAAGGTGCTGGAACTGCAGGGCACGCGCGGTGTGCAGGAGTATCTGGTCCGCGAAGTGCAGGCCGTCTACAAGTCGGTCGGCCAGGATATCAACGACAAGCATGTCGAGGTGATCGTGCGGCAGATGCTGCGCAAGCGCAAGGTGCGGCATCCCGGTGAGAGCCGCTTCCTGCCGGGCCAGGTCGTGGACAAGTTCGTCTTCGAGGACGAGAACACCCGTGTCCGCAAGACCAGCGGCCAGGAAGGCACCGCCGACTGGATCCTGCTGGGAATCACCGAAGCGTCGCTGGCGACGGAAAGCTTCCTGTCGGCGGCTTCATTCCAGAAGACCACGCGTGTTCTGACGGAGGCCGCCGTGCGCGGCAAGAAGGACGAACTCGTTGGCCTGAAGGAGAACGTCATCATCGGCCGCCTGATCCCGGCCGGAACCGGACTGCCCTCGTATCGCAGCCTGGAGATCGCAACGCCGGACGGCATGCCGCTGATCGTCGAGCCGATGAAACGCGAGGACAACCGCAAGCCGCTGGACATCGAAGAGGACGACGAGGAGATCGCGCTGCTCACGGGCGGGCGAACGGCGACTCGCCCGAACCCCCTGCCCCTGGACGGTTTCCAGATGGTGGAGGAACTGGCGGTCGAGAGTTCGAGCACCAACCGTGCGTCGGACGACGATGCCGGCGGCGGTCTCGCCGGTCTGGACGCCCTGCTCGGTACGCTGAGCCTCACCGAAGGCGACGAGGAGTAGTCCTCTCCTTCCACTTGAAAACCCCTTCTTTCCTTGTGAAAGAGGGGG
>JAYTGR010000776.1:0-1156 GCA_043733205.1 Chthonomonadaceae bacterium | reverse complement strand
AGGCGATCACCGGCACGCTGACGGCGTCGCTCACCGCGCGGGTCAGTTCCAGATCGAAGCCGATCTTGGTGCCATCGCGGTCCATGCTGGTCAGCAGGATTTCGCCCGCGCCCAAAGATTCGGCCTCCTGCGCCCACTCCAGCGCGTCGAGGCCGGTGGGAGTGCGGCCGCCATGCACGAAAACCTCCCAGCGCGGCGAGCCGTCCGGCTTGGTCCCGACCCGTTTGGGGTCGATCGCTACGACGACGCACTGCCGGCCATACTGCTCCGCCGCTTCGGTGAGGATCTCTTTGCGCTGAACCGCCGCCGTGTTGACGGCGACCTTGTCGGCTCCCGCGCGCAGGATCTTCTTGAAATCGTCGGTGGTGCGGATGCCGCCCCCGACCGTGAAGGGGATAAAAACCTGCTCCGCGACTCGCGCCGCGACTTCGACAATGACGTCACGCCGCTCGTGGCTGGCGGTAATGTCGAGAAAGACCAGTTCGTCTGCGCCCCAGGCGTCGTACTGTGCCGCCAGTTCGACCGGATCGCCTGCGTCGCGCAGATTCAGGAAGTTGACTCCCTTGACCACGCGACCCTCTTTGACATCGAGACAGGGAATAATTCGTCGTGCTAACATAATACCAACCATTATATCACAAGGGAGAGGCCTTAACAAACTTGCCTCAAGGAAAAGGCAGACGAACAGTAATCCAGAAAGGCGGATCTTTTTGCTGGAATGCAGTGCGATGATATACTGTTAGACGCGAAAAGAGAGGGAAAGGCTCACTCTCCTTCTCTTCCCGACCGCTGCTCCAGGATCCGGAAAAAAGTCTCTCTGCCTGCATCCGTCTGTGTTCCAGGGAGTAGTTTGTGTTCCCTCTCGCGTAAAGAAGATAAGCGAATGCGGCAGGAGTTGCATTTCCGGTCGCGATAGTGTAAAATGCAGAGAGAGCGGAGAAGTTTTTAAGTCTCCGTCAACAGTTTCGACCGCCAAAACGGTCTTCCGCACGGCGAGTGCAGCGGTGAGAACCGATACAACGATAAGGAGCGATACAACGACTATGGCTACTATTGAGATTACGCCGACCACCGGCGTTGCGTTGAGCGAGCGTGCGGCCGAAGAGATTCGGGGCCTGCTGGAGCGACAGGGCAAAGCGGATGCCGCTCTGCGCGT
>JAYTGR010000775.1:0-1156 GCA_043733205.1 Chthonomonadaceae bacterium | reverse complement strand
GCGCTGCCAGCATCTTCTCTTTGATGCCTCCCACCGGCAGGACACGGCCCCGCAGGGTGATTTCGCCTGTCATGGCGATCTCTTTGCGGACAGGCCTCTGCGTCAGCGCGGAGGCGAGCGCCGTGGCGAGCGTGATCCCGGCGGATGGGCCGTCTTTGGGAATGCCTCCGGCCGGCACATGGATATGGATGTCGAGCTTGTTGTAGAAGTCTTCGTCGATGCCCAGGGAGACTGCACGGGAGCGAATGAAGGAGACAGCGGTCTGCGCGGACTCTTTCATGACGTCGCCCAGCTGCCCGGTGAGCTGAACGCTGCCTTCACGCCCCTTCAACAGGCTGACCTCGATGGTGACGGTGTCGCCGCCGAACTCGGTGTAGACCAGGCCGGTCGCGATCGCGATCTCGTCCTCTTCCTCCATCATTCCATGCTGATAGCGGCGTTTGCCGAGATAGTCTTTCAGATTGTCGGCATCGATGCGCACATGGCCCACCTGACCTCCAGCCACCTTACGCGCCACCTTACGGCAGAGCGCAGCGATCTCCCGCTCCAGATTGCGCACGCCCGCCTCCCGCGTATACTCCCGGATCAGCCTGTGCAGAGCGTCCTCCGTAATCGCGAGATGCTCGGCGGTGAGGCCGTGGTCTTTGCGCTGCTTGGGAACCAGGAACTGCAGTGCGATCGAGAACTTCTCCTCTTCCGTATAACCGGCGAACCGTATGACCTCCATGCGATCCTTGAGGGCGGCGGGGATAGGATCGAGCAGATTGGCCGTGGTCACGAACATCACGTCCGACAGGTCGAACGGCACTTCGAGATAGTGGTCGCTGAACTCTTTATTCTGCTCCGGGTCAAGCGTCTCCAGCAGGGCGGAAGAGGGGTCGCCCCGGAAATCCATCCCCAGCTTGTCGATCTCATCGAGCATGAAAACGGGGTTGCGCGATCCGACCTGCTTAATGCCCTGCAGGATACGCCCCGGCATCGCGCCGATGTAAGTGCGCCGGTGCCCGCGTATCTCGGCTTCGTCCCGCACGCCGCCGAGCGAAACCCGGATGAACTTGCGTCCGAGCGCATGCGCGATGCTCTTGCCGATCGAGGTCTTGCCGACACCGGGCGGGCCGACCAGGCAGAGAATCGGCCCGCGCGAGGTGCCGGTGAG
>JAYTGR010000774.1:0-1157 GCA_043733205.1 Chthonomonadaceae bacterium | reverse complement strand
CCAGCAGGGGAACGAGGAACAGCGCAGCCACGCGCAGGCTCAGCGACGCCTGCCGCCGCATCACCATTTTCAGCAGTCTCTCCTGGGTTTCCAGCGGGAGCGGGCCGGGCGGCTTCGTCGCAATATCAGGAACCGTGTTGCTCATAGAGTTGCATTCTCCTTTGAAAGCGGAAACTGCCGCAGGCGACAGGGCAGGAACCCAGCACGCGTCGCGGTCGCCTGATTGCTACTATGTGCAAATGCAGACGGAAATTACGGCCGCAGGCCCAAGCGAAGGCTTCCATCCATTGCCCATCAGGCGTGTATCATCGTGCCGATACCGGTGTCGGTGAAGATTTCTATCAGCAGAGAGTGGGGCTGTCGGCCATCGATCAGATGGGCGCGGCTTACGCCGCCTTCGATCGCTGCGATGCAGGCTTCGAGCTTAGGAATCATCCCGCGCTCGGCCGCCCCACTGGCGATCATGTCGGCGGCCTGATCGGTATCCATGCGCTGAATAAGAGTGGACTTATCGGAGTAGTCCGCATACAGCCCCTCGACATCTGTCAGCAGCACCAGTTTCGCGGCCCCCACAGCCGCTGCGATATGCCCGGCTACATGGTCAGCGTTGACATTGTAGCTGGCGCCATCCGGGCCGATAGCCACCGAAGAGACGACTGGAACATAGCCATTCCCGCTCAGCAAGTGCAGTATTTCCGGGTTAACCTGTGCTACTTCACCTACAAATCCGAGGTCACCATGCTGTGATTCCATCCGATAGGCCTGGATCAAATTGGCGTCTTTCCCGCTCAGTCCGACCGCCTTCGCACCCTGTCGATTTAGCAGCGAGACAATCCCTTTGTTCGTTTTGCCGGTCAGCACCATCTCGACGATCTCCATCGTCGCGGCGTCCGTAACGCGCAGCCCGCCGACAAAGGCCGGCTCATGGCCCATCTGTTTCATCATGGCGCTGATCTCGGGTCCGCCGCCATGTACAAGTATTGGACGGATACCTACATAGTGCAGCAGCGCAATATCCTGCATGACCTGCATTTTCAGATCTTCGTCTATCATGGCATTGCCGCCATATTTTACGACGATGGTCTTGCCATAGAACTGTTTCAGGTAGGGCAGCGCTTCGATCAGGACGCCAGCGTGCTGACTGGGTTCAAGTTTGG
>JAYTGR010000773.1:0-3681 GCA_043733205.1 Chthonomonadaceae bacterium | reverse complement strand
GAACCGATAATGACGGCAATCCGTTTCTCTATTGTGGGATGCGCGGGATCGCTTATTTCGAGCTGACCGTCAAAACCATCGCCTACGATGCGCACTCCGGCCAGGGCGGCTCCCTCCTGCCCAATGCAGCCTGGCAGCTTGTCTGGGCGCTGGCAAGTTTGAAAGACAAGAACGAGCGTATTCTGCTGCCTGGTCACTACGACACCGCCCGCCTCGCCACCGTGCGCGACCTGGAGCTGCTGGCCGCCCTGCCCGACGAAGAAGCCTATCTGCGCGGCCAGTTCGGTCTTTCTACAGGCGGATTTTTGGGCGGCGCACAGACGACAGGCGTGGAACTGAAGCGCCGCGCGGTCTTCGAGCCGACGCTGACCGTCTGCGGCCTCGACAGCGGCTGGCAGGGAATGGGCGCGAAGACCGTCCTGCCGTCGGAAGCGAAGGCTAAGATGGATTTCCGTCTGGTGCCCGATCAGGATCCCGATACGGTGCATGCGGCCCTCCGCGTCCATCTTGATCGGAACGGCTTTGCCGATGTGGAGATTCGTTATCTGGGCGGGCAGCGGCCCGCACGCGTCGATCCGGACCATCCGCTCGTGCAGCTCGCGGCCCGCACGGCGGAGGAGGTCTACGGCAGACCGGCCCGCATCACGCCTATCGTCGGCGGCTCCGGCCCAATGTGGTGGTTCAGCGGCAGGCTCGGCATGCCTGTGACAAGCCCCGGTATCGAGTACCCAGGCGTCCGTGTGCATGCTCCCAACGAAAATATTCGTCTGCCAGATTTCCAGTTGGGAACCCGCCATCTCGCCTACCTGCTCGCCCGAATTGACGAAGCACAGCGCTAGTGAAGGGTATACTGAGGGCATGGCGGAACAGGCAGGACAGCAGAAAACAAATACGGGAACCTCCACGCATGGGGAGGATGTTCCTGCCGCCAAGCATCCAGGTCCGCTGCGCCGCTTCGTAGATTTTATCGGCGAGGCCACGATTCTTGCCGGGCAGGCATTCGGGTCTATCCTGCATGGCGGCTTCGAAATGCGCGACCTCATCAATCAGATGGGCGCTATCGGTGTCGACTCCGTCTGGATCGTCCTCATCATCACCGGCGCGACGGGCGCCGTCTTCGCGTTCTATATCGCCACGCTGACAAAACAGTTCGGTGGGTTCAATCAGTTCCTCGGCGGAACGATCAGCTACAGTTTTCTGAATGAGCTGGGGCCGACACTGGGTGGGGTCGGGCTGGCAGCGCGTTCGGGAGCCGCCATTGCCGCCGAGATCGGCTCTATGGTCGTCACGGAACAGGTCGATGCTCTGCGCGCTATGGCCGTCTCCCCCGTGCGCTATCTGGTCGTGCCGCGCCTGCTGGCTGCCATCGTCATGCTGCCGCTGCTGACGGTGCTGGCCGACATCGCCGGTCTCTTCGGCGGCTATCTGTTTGCGCTGGGAGCCGGCATTTCGGGAGAAGAGTTCTGGACTTCTGTACACACCTATACGAAAGTAACCGATCTGATGCACGGGCTTCTCAAGTCGGTCGTGTTCGGCTTTCTCATCGGGCTCGTGGCCTGTCAGCAGGGGCTCCGCACGAAAGGGGGCGCTACGGGAGTCGGCCGCGCCACCACCAACTCGGTCGTACTGTGCGTGATGCTGATCTTTATCACCGACTTCTTCCTGGCACAGATACTGACGAAATGAGTCGGGGAGAGGCAGGGCTATGAGCGCAGTATCTGTCCGAAACGTCGTCTACGATGTGCCGCAAAAGCGGATTTTGAACGATATCAAGCTCGATGTGGCCAGAGGTGAGATCGTCTCCATCATGGGCCAGTCCGGCAGCGGCAAAACCACCCTGCTCAAGCTGCTCACCGGCCTGCTGCGGCCGACCTCCGGGCAAATCCTGATCGACGACAAGGACATCGCCGCCCTGAAGGAGAGCGAACTGGACCAGATCCGCCTGAAGATCGGGCTTGTCTTCCAGTACTCCGCGCTCTTCGATTCGCTGAATGTATTCGACAACATCGTGTTCGGCGTGGTGCGGCATCGGCACCGGGTTCCCAGGGCAGAACTGGAGAAACTGGTGCGGGATCGCCTGGCCGAAGTGGAACTTCCGGGCGTCGAGAGACGTTTTCCTTCTGAGCTTTCCGGCGGACAGCAGAAGCGGGTCGGACTGGCGCGCGCCCTGGCGATGGAGCCCTCGATCGTTTTCTACGATGAGCCGACGAGCGGTCTCGACCCGATCACCGCCAACACGATCGACAAACTGATCATGCGAACGCGGGACCGCACCGGCGTCACTTCCATCGTCGTTTCGCATCATCTCCCCTCGATTTTCCGTATCTCCGACCATGTGGCGATGCTGCACCAGGGCGAGATCGTCATATACGGCACCCCCGACGAAGTCCGTGCCTCTTCCAACCCGATCGTGCAGGAGTTTCTGCACCCGGAAACACATATGGTCGCGGGCGTCGGCGGACCGCAGGCCAGCCGCACGGCAGGTTGAGGAGCTATCATGGAATCGAGAACGGTCACGAAGGTTGGAAGTGTGGTGATACTGGCGCTGCTCGTATTTGGCGGCCTCTACCTCTACCTTTCGCATATCAACCCCAACACCTACAAAGTCAAAGTCCGGTTCGAGGATACCCTGGGAGTCGCACGGCAGAGTGTCGTACGGATGCAGGGCGTTGCGATAGGCGAAGTGGCCAATGTCACGCTCGATGAATCACAGCATCCTCCGCAGCCTATCGTGACGCTTGCCATCAACAACCGCTACACCATTCCGGAGGATTCGCACTTCGTCATCGTCTCCGGCCTGCTCATCACGACCCCGCAGATCCTGATCAAGCCCTCTGCTAAAGCGACCTCTTTGCTGACCGACAACAATGCCGTCGTCGACGGCGACAAACCGCAGGGAGCCCTCGCCAGTCTCGATCCCAAGCTGGAAGAGGCCGTGCAGAACAGCACGAAACTCGTCAGCGATCTCCAGATCACTCTGAAGAGCACGTCGGGCAAGCTCAACGATGTGCTCGACCGCACCAAAACTCTCCTCGACACGACCAATAAGACCGTCGCCGCCACTCAGAGCATCGTCGGCGATCCGGCGCTGAAAAACAAGCTGCTGATCACGCTGCAGAACTTTCAGGACGCTTCGGGCAACGCCAAAAAAGCGTCGGACGATCTGCGGATTCAGCTGTCCGAGACGATCAAAGGCAGCCGGGGCAGCCTGGATAAACTGACCGCGAAGCTCAATGAAGTCCTCGACCATGTGGATGTCACGATCGACGATACCAATGCCATCGTGAAGAAGCTGACGGAGCAGGTCACGGACCCCCGCCTGCAGAACACCCTCCAGGAGACGGCAGAGCTGGCGCGTGCGACCCTCTCCCGTTTCAATCAGATCGCCTCCGACATTCATGAGCTGTCCGGAGATCCAAACCTCCAGACCAATCTGAAAAGCAGTGTGGCCAATCTGCAGGAGATCACCGACAAAGGACGTGGAGCGGCGGAGAAGGTGGAGACCCTGCTCAACAAATTCACGGCTCCGGGGACGCACGGCCCGCGTCTGCCGAAGATCCAAATCATCGGAAATGTCTCGGAGGCGCTCGATCCAACACGCCTGCGCGTCGATGTGGACGCCCGCGTTCCTTACAGCCGCACTGGACTGGTGGACTTCGGCTTCTACGATCTGGGGCAGAA
>JAYTGR010000772.1:0-1159 GCA_043733205.1 Chthonomonadaceae bacterium | reverse complement strand
GGGCGCATTCGGCTGCAGCAGAGTCCGCATGGCGGGATTGTCCTCTTCCATGTTGAAATCGCCCATCACGAGCGCGGGCATCCCCGAATAGAACTTTCGGATATGCTCTCCAATCAAAAGAACGCTCTTCTCCCGCGCCGTCTGCGACTCGTGGTCCATGTGGACATTGTATACCACGAGTGGCGGACCTGTCTCGCCGATCAAGCTGGCCCAGGTGCAGATCCGGGCATGCTCCCGCGTCCAGTGGCGTGACCCCGGTGCATCGGGTGTCTCGGAGAACCAGAAGGTCCCGCTCGCGCCCACCTGCCATCGACTGGTTCGTACGAAGAGCACGCAGTGCTCCCCTGCCCTTCTGCCATCGTCGCGCCCTACGCCGAGGACCGCATATTCCGGGAGCGCCTGCCTCAGAGCGAGGATCTGCGGAAAGTACGCCTCCTGTGTCGCCAGAATATCCGGACTGTGCCGCCGAAGAAGGCCGCACAGCAGTTCCCGGCGCTGTTCCCACCCGTTCACGCCGTCGCGGGAGTGCATGTTGCGGATATTGAAAGTCATCGCTTCTATTTCCAGGGGAAAACCTCCTCAGACCGGTCCGCATTCTAATCCCTCGATACCGTTACATCTTCACCACATCTGCTGCATTGCTTATACGTGATTTCGTAGTCGTACCCATCTCCGCCGTCATAGACGCGCTGCAGTGTTTCCGGTCCGACATCATGAACATATTTGCGCTCCATGTTTCCGCACTTGACGCACATTCGGACCCACATGCAGAGCGCCGACAAATCGGCCTCGCTCTCGTTTTTCGGGCGTTTCTGCTCCCCGGCAGGTTTCCAGGAATTGTATTTGTGCGTACAAAACCACGCTAGTATCGACACCGAATTTTCCTCCTTGACCGCACGATGTGGCTCTAGGGTTGTTCGCCGTTCCTGAGCAAAATCCTTCTCGACAGATCCTGCATGCATGGTGCTGGCTGCAGTTTTCAGCGATGTTTACTTTGATTTGACGTGAACGAAATCCCGGTTAGGCAGGAACCACTCCGCCACATAGGCGCGGCTGAATGGATAGATCTGGGCCACGCCCTCGTGCATTCCCAGATAGATGTCACCGGTGGGGCTGACAGCGATCGAGCGCGGCGACAGTCCCTCCCAAAATGCCTTCG
>JAYTGR010000771.1:0-3688 GCA_043733205.1 Chthonomonadaceae bacterium | reverse complement strand
AGGCGTTCAATGCCGAGGCCGCTGCACGCTGGGAGAAGGTCAGCGAGATCGCGCAGAAGCAGGCCGCCGACTGGATGCGTGTGGCTGCTTTCACTGTCAAACTGGTGCAGGGCACGCAGGCACAGCGGGCCAATATCGATCGGCCCATCTCCGAACTCGCGACCGGCTGGGGGCTGGAACGTCTGGTCTCGGTGGACCGTAATATTCTGCGAATGGCGGCCTTCGAGATGCTGTATCTGCCGAGCATTCCGACCAGCGCTTCGATCAACGAGGCGGTCGAGCTGGCGAAAAAGTACAGCACCGCCGAGTCCGGCCGCTTCGTAAACGGCGTGCTTGGCGCGCTGGCGACGAAGATCGGCGAAAAGCCCGAGCCTGAGGCGGAGACAGCGCACGCGCTGGACATCGAGACGGAGGACGCCGCTCTCGATCTGCCCGACATCACCGAACTCGAAGAGAACGAAGAGAACGAATCGGAATGAACAGCGAATGCAAAACAAATGAATAATAGCGATACGCAGACTGCTGTGCTGATGGATGGAACGGCGACTGCGCGCACCCTGCGGGCCGAAATCGCCGCCGGGGTCGCCGCTCTGCGGGCGGCAGGGCATGCCGCGCCCCATCTGGCGGCCGTACTGATCGGCGCGGATCCTGCCTCCGAAACGTACGTCTCGATGAAGCAGAAAGCCTGCAAGTGGGTCGGGATGGACTCGTCGGTCCATCGGCTTGCAGCAGGCTGCACTCAGGCGGAAGCGGAGGCGCTGGTGGCCGGTCTGAATGCCGACCCGACGGTCAGCGGGATCCTGGTGCAGCATCCGCTGCCCAAACATCTGCACGAACCGGCGGTTTTGGACAAGGTTTCGCCCGACAAGGATATCGACGGCATCAGCCGCATGAGCCTCGGCGGACTCATTAACGGGGAGCCTGCCTTTCCCTCCTGCACGCCCGCCGGCATCATCGAGCTGCTGGATCGGTACAATGTCGTTATCGAAGGCAAAACTGCGGTCGTGGTCGGACGCAGCATCATCCTCGGCAAGCCGGTGGCGATGATGCTCCTCAACCGCAACGCCACCGTGACGATCTGCCACTCCCGTACTCCCAACCTGGCGGAGGTGACGCGGCAGGCTGACATTCTCATCGCAGCGGTTGGAAGGCCGGAACTGATCAAAGGCGACATGATCAAGCCGGGCGCTGCCGTGATCGATGCCGGTTACAATCGTGTCGAAGGGCGCGGCGGAGATGTAGGCGATGTGGAGTTCGAGACGGCGCGGCAGACCGCCTCGCTGATCACGCCCGTCCCTGGCGGCGTCGGCCCCATGACCATCGCCCTGCTGCTCCGCAACACGCTGCACGCGGCGCAGGGCAGGGTGGGATAACCCATTTCGGGGCGCTGTCGTCCCCGGTCACGGCTTTACGGGCGGACAAAACTTGACATGGGCCCCTTTTGTCTCTTATAATAAAGAGCAGGATTACTTTTCCGCATCTGGCTCGTCTATACTGAACAGACCTTTTCGAACGTGAAAGCGATCAAAAGTGTCCCGCGTTACTGTATTTTTCCCCCGGGGGCAGGTGTTGAAATCCTGCCGCTTTTACCCGGCGTTTGCGCAAGTCGGCCTGTGGGCACGACGCACATGAACAATCCTTTCAAAACCCTTTTTCGTTCCCCACGTAAACCTCTCCGATCGCGCGGCGCAAAGACGCCAGGGCGGGTTTCAGACCCTGCCCCACGGCTGGACTGGGTGCGTATGGGACTGCTGATCCTGACAATTGCCGTTCTCTCGGTCCTGATGTCGGTGAATCTGGTGCCGGACCGCATCAATCTGCGTGCCGGCGAGATCAGCGACCGCGAGGTGACGGCTCCTCGCAATGCTTACTATTTCAGTTCGGAGCGCACCACTCAGGCGCAGCTTGCCGCCCGTCTTGCCACGCATCCGGTCTACGACACCGAAGAAGGGGCCGCCTACGGCGCGGGCAAGACAGTCCAGGAGTTCTTCGACCGTATCGAGAGCGAACGCATGCGGCTGCATCGCACCGGCGCCCGGCCCGGTGGCCTGAAGCCCATGACGCTGTCGATGCTGGCCGACGAGCTGCAGCCGCAGTTTGCGTCCTTCTATACCAGAGAGCAGTTACGCCTGCTGCTGTCGGCCTCTCCTGCTCTTTTTGAGAAGATGCACGATACTGCCGCCCGCCTGATCGCGGAGGCCGAAGACCGCGAAATACGCGACTATATAGAGGCAGGCCGACGCGCCGACGATCTCCAGCATGTGAGCGACGATGTCTCCGATGCTGCCCGTGACGCCCTCTCTTCCCCCGAATACGCTGCCATCGTCCACTCTCTCGCCCGTCAGTCCCTGCGACCCAATCATCTGCTCAGCCGCCGCAAGACCCTCGCCGCACAGGATGCTGCCGCGCACGCCGTGCAGTCTATCTCCCGCAATATCGTGCGCGGGGAGAAGATCATTGGAGTGGGCGAGCGGGTGACGCCCGAACATCTCGACAAGTTTATGGCACTCGGCCTCCTGAACCCGCACATGGAGCCGACGACCGGCGCGGCGATCTGCGTGCTGTCGGCGGCGATGGTGCTCCTGGTCGTCTTCGCCATCCGGCGGACCCTGCCCCGGCTCTATGTGGACCGCCGCCGGCTGGCCCTGCTCTCCGTCATCGTACTGCTGAGCATTTTTGGCCTCAAAGTCGGCGGTACCATGCTCGGCGTTTCGTTCTCCGCCGGACAGGTCGGCTACCTGGGCCTGATGAGCGTGGCTGCGGCGGGAATGCTGGTCAGCGTGCTGCTGGACATGCATCTGGCAGTGCTGGTCGTGGCGCTGCTGGCAGTGCAGTCCGGCCTGATCATGAACCATGAGATAAGATTCACGGTCATGACCCTGCTGAGCAGTCTGGTCGGCATCATGAGCGTGGGCAATGTGCGGCGCAAGACGAACCTGCCTGCCACCACCGCCGCACTGGCCGGCACCAATCTTTGCCTCGTCTGGCTGCTCGGTCTGCTGCTCAAAGATCCCCTGCCGGAACTGTGGAGCGGTTCGGCCTGGGCCGTCGGCTCCGCCGTCTTCGCCGTCTTCCTCTACTGGTTCGGTCTGCTCGTCCTCGAACGTCCCTTCGGTATCCTGACGCACACGGCCCTGCTGGAGCTCTCCGCGTTCGACCGTCCGCTGCTCAAAGATCTCTGCACCGTCGCGCCCGGCACCTACGCGCACAGCATCATGGTGGGCACGCTGGCGGAAGCGGGAGCGCAGGCGGTCGGGGCCGACGCGCTGCTCTGCCGTGTGGCCGGCTACTATCACGACATCGGCAAGATGAAGATGCCCCATTTCTTCATCGAGAATCAACGCCGTGGAGACAATGTGCATGGCCGTCTCAGCGCTTCTCTCTCCGCCTTGATCATCACGGCGCATGTGAGGGATGGAGTGCAGATGGCGCAAGAGCAGCGTCTGCCCGTCGAAATACGCGATATCGTCGAGCAGCATCACGGCACCACGCTCATCAGCTACTTCTACCATCAGGCCCTGGCCGACTGTGGAGACGAGACGCCGATCGGCCTGGAGGAGCGTTTCCGCTACCCCGGCCCGAAGCCGCAGACGCGCGAAGCCGCCGTGGTCATGCTGGCGGACTCTGTCGAGGCCGCCACCCGCAGCCTGGATAAGCCGAGCCGCGAGCGCCTGGAGGCCGAAGTCGC
>JAYTGR010000770.1:0-9901 GCA_043733205.1 Chthonomonadaceae bacterium | reverse complement strand
TGGCCCGGTTCGCGCTCCTCACTTCATCTATCCCTGCTGGATCGGCGGAAATAAGACGGCAAAAGACGCCTCATCGACCGAGGGCCGACGAGGCGTCTTTGTGATTCTGTCCTGGATTAACGCGGGCCGACAATGCGAGCGGCAGAGCCAAGAGAGCCTGAGATTAAGCCGCCGCTCAAGTAGTTCGCATCGTCGGTGCGCCAGTACACGACTGCGCCATTGGGGCCGCTGAAGACGATGTCGGGACGCCCGTCCCGGTCGAGATCGACGACTGCCTGCACCAGGTAGCCGGTAGACGGCGTCGAGGAGATCGCCGCCCCGCCCAGGTAACTCACGCCGCTCATATACCAGATCACCAATACGCCGGACACGCTGTCCTGAAAAAGCAGGTCGGTCTGGCCATCCCGATTGAAGTCGCCGGTCCCGACCACCTGGTAACCTGCTGAGGGAACCACCGGGAGCGCGCTGCCGCCGACCACTGTGGCCCCGTTCATGAACCAGAAAACGATCTGGCTGGTGGTCTGGTTTTGAAAGACGAGATCGGCCTGACCATCGCCGTTGAAGTCGCCGACCCCCACAACTTTGTAGCCGCTCGCAGGCGTCGTAGATACCAGAGCGCCTCCCAAATAGTTCGTCCCGTCCATGTACCAGATGACGATGGCTCCGGTCGAGGTATTTTGGAAAACCAGATCGGGCTTCCCGTCTCCGTTGAAGTCCGCACTGCCCACGATTTTGTAGCCGCTGAAGGGGACCGAGGAGACGGGAGCGGTGTTCTGGATCGTCGCTCCGTTCATAAACCAGTACCCGATCTGATTGGTGTTCGTGTTCTGCAGGATCAGATCGGACAGGCCATCGCCGTTGAGATCGCTGCGGCCCAGAGCCGTCTGCGCGGCGGCTGCCAGCTGGAAGCCGAGCGCCCTGCTGGCGGAAGCATAGGGATGAATGCCATCGGACGAATTGCCCGGCGCCGTAATGATCGTCTGCGCTGTCGAGCCCAGATTGAGCAGGGCCATCTTCGTTTCGGTGGGGTGCGCGGCGATATAGTTATTATAAGCCGTGGTGAGAGCCGTCGCATAAGCGCCGTCGAACGGCACGACGAGAAAGATCTGACTGGTGGAGAGGGAAGACCGGATATTCTGCAGCCAGGTCTGCGCACCCGAGGTTATCGTGGCATCCGCGACTCTGGGATTGAGGTCGTCATTGGTGCCCATATTGAGAAAAACGTAGTCGGGATCCGGGGTTCCGGCTGGCAGAGGAAAGCGCGGCGTACTGTCGTAAAACTGCGAGTACACTGTGGGAAAGACAGGCACGCCGGATCCTGAGAGGGACTTTGCCCAGCCCTGACCGGCATTGCCGACGCTTCCGTATTCTGCGTTGAGCTGCTGGGCGCACGCGGCGGCATAGGTCTGTCTGGCATCGCTGGTTGTGGGGCTGGAGTTCATGGTGTAGGCCCCTTCGGTAATGCTGTCTCCGAAGAACAGAGCCCGCTTGGGCCTGAGTGTGGGGGCCGACACGGTGGCACCGGAACTAAGCGTCATGCTGGCGATGCGCAGCGACTGCGCCGGGACGCTGTATCCGCCCGTAATGGAAACGGAGCGCGTCCAGCGATTTTTATAGTCGAAGTTCGCATAGTCGTTCGAGGAGGTGAACCAGAACTGAAGGGTGTGCGTACCGGAAGTCAGACCCGTCGCGAGGGGCAGGCTTGTATCCGAGAGCAGAAGGGTATGGCGTGAAGAGAGGACACTGTCGATGCTCCACTGAACCACCATCGTCGTAACTGTGGCGGAGCCGTTGGCGGTCGGGATACCCAGGGTATCGATATTCAGGACCGCCTGACTGCTGCCGGAAAACGTCATCGAGAAATACGCGCCGGGCTCGTTCGCGACGATCTCGGCCGAGCCCAGCCGGTTCCAGTTGTACGGGCTGAAGGACCAGCTGGGGTTGGTGATGGGCACCGTGGTCTGTCCCCAGCCCATTTTAGGGACAAATAAGAGAGCAATGAGAACGATCCACATTTCATGTCGCGCGCGCATCGTAAATGCCTTTCCTTCAGACTTCCGCCCTGAAGCTCTCAGCATCCTTGCCTGAAGAGAGAGAGCAGAGACAGGTTGTCCTTACTGTTTTGCTGTCGGAGCAGGATCATTGGGCGGGGGAGGTGAGTGCAAATCGATGCACGGTCGCGGACAGTTTTTTCCAGTGCGGATCGAAGCCGTACTTGCGCATCTCTTTGTAGGTCCGGTCGTAGGGCCAGCCGACGACGTGTTCCCGGTAGATGCCGATCATCGTCCCCGTTCGGTCTGCGCCGTGCTGGCAATGGACGAAGACCGGCTGCTGGGCGGGGTCCGCGATGGTCTGCAAAAAGGTCTGGATCTGCGCTTCGGTCGGAGGCTCGCCGCTCATCGGCAGATTGATGAAATGCACTCCCATCCGGCCGAGCTGCGCGCGCTCTTTCGCGACGGTTTTGGGGGCGATACGCAGATCGATCACCGTCTTCACGCCCATCTTCTGCAGCGTTTCCAGTCCTTGCGGCGTCGGAGCCGCACCGCGCAGAAGCACGGGCGTGACAGCATGAAAATTCGGCAGATCGTGTGCGGAGACGCGGGGTGTGACAACGGGAGCCTCCTGCACCGATGGCGCCACGGGAGTCGGCTGCGGTTTGACGGCCGCAGGAGCAGGCGGCGGCGCACTGGCTGAAACGGCCTGAACCGGCGGCACCTGCGTCTCTTTCGCGCAGGAGCAGAGCGCCAGCAGCGCGATACCGCACAGCAAGGGAGCCGCGACAGAGCGTTTCCAAAGCAAACTGTTTTTGTGGGAAGTCATTGGATTCCTGTGAAAGATTGAAGCCGATAGTTCTGCTGTACGTCTCTATTATAACACGCGCGAAAGGGAAAACATATGCGCGAAGCAGAGATCCCATGGAAGGAAGCGGCGCGTGCGATCGAACGTGCGGCTGCGCTGCTCTTCACCGCAGGAGCAGGCTGCCATGTCCGGCTGCACTGGGCGACCTTCAGCGCCGGCAGCAGCGGACGCAGGTTCATCAGCGTCGCCCTCCACGGCATGGCGGCGGTAGTGAACAGCCTGGAATGCGAAAATCTTAACTGTTTTGTCGCAGCTGCTCCTGAATGGTCTCAGGAACGGATCATCAGCGTGGAAAGGAGACGATGGCGAGAATGCCTTTGCCGTCCGGGGCGTTTTCCAGGGTGAAGGTGCCCTGCAGATCGCCGCGCACCAGAGTCTCGACGATGCTGAGGCCGAGGCTGTCGGACTGGCGAGGTGTGAAGCCGGGCGGGAGCTGCGCGCCGTCGTTGCTGACGGTTACCTGCATCTCCGTCTCCGTAGCCGTGAGCTGAATGTGGATGCGGCCTTCGTCCAGGGTCTGGAAGCCGTGTTCGACCGCGTTCTGGACCAGTTCGTTCAGCACCAGCGACATGGAGGTCGCCTGGTGCAGCGGCAGCACGAACTCGTCGCCCTCCACGCTCATGTGGACCTTCTTATCCGGCGGCACGACGCTCTGCTGCGTTGCGGCCAGCAGACTCTCCGAAACCCGCTTCACGCTCACGGTGTCCAGGTCGTCGCGGGTCAGAAGTTCGTGTACGTTGGAGATGGCCAGAATGCGGCTCAGCGTATCGTTCAGCGCCTGCTCGACCGTTTTGTACTGACTGTACCGCATCTCCAGGCGGATCAGGCTGACGATCTGCTGAAGGTTGTTTTTAATGCGATGATGCATCTCCTGAATCACTGCGGATTTCACCATGAGCTTGGCATGTTCGATGGCGAGCGCGGCCTGCGTCGCCAGGGCCTGCAGGATCAGCAGCTCCTCCTTGGGGAAGAAGTGTACTTTCTCCGTGTAGCAGTTCAGAACGCCGATCGCCTCTCCCTTGATCATCATGGGCACGCTGGCAATCGAGCGCACTCCCGCCCGCTGGGCGATGTCCGGGAACCTGTAGTCCGCCGCCTGCTGTACGTCCGGCACCATGATCGCCCGTTTTTCCGAGAACGCGCGTCCGGAGACGCTCTCCCCGAACTTCAGGTTGGGCTTCTTGGCGTACTCGTTGCTGTCCGACTGAGTCGCCTTGATAACCAGCTCGCCCTTCGCCATATCCGCCAGCATGACCGTGCAGATCTTGTAGTGCATGGTGCTGGCCGTCATGGTCACGAAAAGCTGCAGCAGCTCCTCCGTGTACATATTGGAGGTGATGGCCTGACTGACTTCGGAGAGGTTGTGCAGCTGCACGGCGTGGCGCTCCAGCTGCCGAAAACGTCGCGAGCGCTCGATGGCGCCCGCGACCTGATTGGCGATCCCGGACAGCAGCCGCACCTGGTTCTTGGTGTATTCGTGCGGCCGGCGGGTGCGCACATTGATGACCCCGAGGATCTCCCCGCGAGTCACGAGCGGCACGGAGAGTATACTGGAATATTCGCCTTCGTGCATCTCGGGGAAAAATTTGAAACGATGGTCTTTCCACGCCTCGTGACTGACCGAGACCGGCCGCCGCTCCTTCGCCACCCAGCCTGTGATGCCTTCACCGAGCTTGAGTTTGATTTTACCGACCATGTTCGCCAGCGTCTCGTCCGCAGCGCGCAGGACCAGCTGCTCTTTCGCCGAATCGAACAGATAGACCTGACAGGAGTCGGTGCCGGTGATCTGCACCGCGATGTCGGCGGTGACTTTCAGCATCTCCTCGTGGTCGAACGCGGAAGCCGTGGCTTCGCTGACGCGCCGGAGCGCCTCCGCCTCGCCGCGTTTCTCTTCCAGTTCGCCGCGCAGCTGCTCCATCTCCAGGTTCAGCGAGCGGAGCTGGCGGTCGCGGGCATCGAGCTCCTCCTGCAGGATCGCGACATCGGGATCATCGCTGCGCCGCATCGCGACGGAGAGACGGCGGGTGCGCCAGGGACTGCGGATACGCGTGTATTTGGCTCTCATGGGCGGTTTTTTCTCGCAGTCCGGATCAGACGTTGTGCGCGATGATGATGGCTTCGGCGATTTCGCGCATCGACTTGCGCGTGTTCATGCTCTGTACCTGGATGCGCCGGAACGCCTCCTGCTCTTTCAGGCCGTACTGATCCATGAGAATGCCCTTGGCGCGATCGACGGCCTTGCGGGTCTCCAGTTTGTCTTCGAGATCGTTGGCCTGCTCTTCGATCTTGAGAAATGCCTCCCAGCGGGCCACGGCGACCTCGATCTGGGGCATCAGGTCGGCCTCTTTGAAGGGCTTGACGAGGTAAGAGTAGACTCCTGCCTCTTTGGCACGGTTCACCAGATCGATCTGGCTGTAGGCGGTCAGCAGCAGCACCGGCGCGATCTTCTCTTCGGTAATGATCCGCGCCGCGTCGATTCCGTCCATTTCGGGCATTTTGACATCGAGCATCACGACGTCCGGTTTCAGGGTGCGGGCCAGTTCGACGGCGCGCGCGCCGTCGCCGGCTTCTCCGACGACATCGTAGCCGCAGGTCTCCAGCATCTTTTTGAGGTCGAGCCGAATGATCGGTTCATCGTCTGCAATCACAATGCGAAGCGGTTTGTCACTCACGGTTTTATCCTCTTCCTAATCCATAAACACAGGATGGATTCAAGGCGGTACTGCGATGGTTCGAACATGCCGGAAACGGCCTTCCCGCCAAGTAGAGCGGGAACGGTCCTGGCGCAAACTCTCTGGAAACACATGGAGCCGAAAACGGGAAGCTGCACAGGGAAGGGCCGGGGCGTAAGCGACAAACCAGCGGGACCGGATGATCCGAAATGTGGAAAGGTTATGTCACCGAAGGGACAGAGGTGGACGCGCGCCGGACACCGCCGTGCAGAGCTTCTCCGAGAAAACGACGGCTCTTCATCGAGGCCGCGCGCGTGATGTAGCAGGGTTGCTGTTGAGGAGCGAACGCACTTGACGCCCGCCACAACCTATTATATAATAGGACACGGTCTTTTGTCAAAGGGTGGACCGGACCAGACTGCATTTTTCGCCCCCTCAGCGGGGCGAATCGTCACTATTTGCCGCCTGCTCGACAGGAAACTATCAATTCGCATGGAACAGCCTCCTCTGGAGACGCACGACGCCTCCTTTCCGAGCCAAAATATTGCGCCGCCCGACGCGCCTGGAGAAATTTCACAGGCTCCGGAAAGCGCTGCACCTGCTTTTATCGGACGCGACGGTCTGTTCGCCCTGGCAGTCGGCGGCATCGATCTGCTGTTCTGGCCCGTGGTACGCGCCATCCCTTCCGGTTCTATGGTCGTCGTGGCCCTCACAACACTCGTCTCGCTCTTCCTGATACTGCTGTTTACAGTATTTATGGCGCGTGCCATGCGTTCTTCCCGCGCTGTCGGCTTCAATCTCGCCCTGACGCTGCTTTTGGTACTGCCTTCTCTGATTCCTATCCTCGTACACTGGCTTCCGACCTGGCCGGGGTGGGGAGCGATAGTCCCTTATTGGAAAGCATATAGATCTTTGTTTTTAACAGTCAGCGGCCTGAATACGCTGGCTTTGATCTGGCTGGCTGCCAGCCTTGGGACAGCCGTATCACGACTTGTGCGTGAGTTCAAACTGCTCCTGCCGATGGGGGTGGCGCTGGCATTGGTAGACCTGTACACGGTGTTTGGCGGCGGAGTGGTCGAGGCGGCGGTCAGCGGGAAAAACACTGTGGCGCAGGCCGCAATGACCGCGCTGACAGTGCAGCTGCCGCCTATGCAGTCGATAAATGGAGCCGCTCCTTTCAGTCTGCGCATCGGCTTCGCCGATTTCCTCTTTATCGCCCTGTTCTTCGCCTGCTTCACGCGCTTCGGCATACCGGCGCGGCGCACCTTTCAGGTGCTGTTCATTATGCTGTTTCTCTATATGGCGGTCGTATTCCTGAAGGATATCGCTCTCCCCGCCCTGGTTCCGGTCGCCGTCGTAGTCATCGGTATGCACTGGCGGCGCTTCCGTTACGAACGCAGTGAGGCGTTCGCCCTGCTTTATGCCGGCATGCTTCTGAGCACGGTGCTGGGCTATCTGGTATTTCGGGCGCGTCACGGCTAGACCGTGGGATCGTCTGCATAAAATAATCTGATAGGAAGAGGCTTTTTTATGAATGTTTTCAGTGCGGAGCGCATGTCGTTTTCGCTCGACGGAGAGTGGTCGTTTCAGTTCGGAGCAGAGGCTCCGCATGCTATCCTGGTTCCCGCGCCCTGGGAGGTGCAGCGGCCCGACCTGCGCGGGAAAGCGGTGACCGCGATCTACGAGCGCACCTTTACCGTTCCTGCGGAGTACGCCGGGAAACGGGTGCTGATCCGGTTCGGCGCCGTCGACTATTTTACCGAAGTCTGGATCAACGGCACGCTCGTCGGGACGCATGAGGGCGGATATACGCCGTTCCTCTTCCCAATCGACCATGCGCTCAAGAATTTTGGCGCAGAAGCCGTGCAGACCGTGCGGGTGCGCGTGACGGATGCGGCGAAGGAAGCGGATACCACTTTTCCGGATGGAAGACCTCTTAAGTTCGCGGAGATTCCGCACGGCAAGCAGAGCTGGTATACGACTGTAGGCGGGATCTGGCAGAGCGTCGTGGTCGAAGCGCGGTCTGTCACGCATATCGTGCGGGCGGCCTTTCACCCGGACATCGATGCAGGCATGGCCACCGCGCAGCTCACCCTGACCGGTCTGCCTGCCGTACTCGGTCCCAACTGGCAGGTGCGCCTCACCCTCACGCCGCCCCAGGGCGCGGACGCCGTGCCGCCCATCGGTATTCCGCTGAAAGGGCAGGTGACCCGGCAGGGCGACGACTGGCATCTGACAGCCCAATTCGATGTTCGCGACGCGCTGCTCTGGTCGCCGGAAACCCCGCATCTCTACTCGGTCACCGTCACTCTGGAAGAGGGAGACACCGCTCTCGATACGCTCACCACGCGCTTCGGTATGCGCAAAGCAGAGACCCGCAATGGCCATGTTTGGCTCAATAACCGCCCGATCTTCCTGGCAGGAGCGCTGGACCAGGCCTTCTATCCGCAGACCATCTATACGCCGCCGTCGCGGGACTACCTGCGCGATCAGTTCGTGAAGGCCAAAGAGATGGGCCTCAACCTGATGCGCTGCCATATCAAAGTCCCGACGGAGGAGTACCTCGAACTGTGCGACGAACTGGGGCTGCTGGTCTGGTACGAACTGCCCAACGGTGACCGCCTTTCGGCCGCTTTCCGGGAGCGCGCCTGGCAGACGTGGCAGGCGATGTGGGACCGGGACGCCAGCCATCCGTGCATTATCGTGCTGACCATCATCAACGAGTCGTGGGGCATCGATCTGAACGATCCGGAGCAGCGGCAGTGGCTTCGCGACACCTATCACCGCGCCAAAGCCGCCTTCCCCGACTGGCTTATCGTGGACAACTCCGCCTGCATTCCAAACTATCATCTCGCCAGCGATCTGGATGACTACCACATCTACTACAGCATTCCCGATCACGCCGACGACTTTACCCGATGGATCACGGCGTTCGCCCATCGTGAGGGCGGGACTCATTCCAGTTATGGTGACTCTGAGTACAAACGCACCGAGCCTGTCGTGCTGTCGGAGTTCGGCAACTGGGGACTGCCGCTGCTGGAGCGTGTACTGGAAGCGGAGGACGGCGAGCCGTACTGGTTTAAGACCGGAACCGGCCCGGTGCGCCCGGACAAGGTGCTGGAGCGGTTCGAGGGGCAGGGACTGGCGCGGGCTTATGCCGACTACGATGCGCTGGCCGTCGCCTCACAGGAGCAGCAGTGGATCTCACTGAAGTGGGAGATCGAGGAGATGCGGCGGCATCCCGAAATTTCCGGTTATGTCATCACCGAGTTTACCGATTTGAACTGGGAATGCAACGGTCTGCTGGACATGGGGCGAAACCCGAAAGTATTCCATCGCCGCCTCGCTGAGGTGCAGGCCCAGGACATCCTGATCCCGCGCCTCAGTCCCCGCACGGCTTTCTGGGCAGGGGAGCGGGCAGCTCTCAGTCTTACGTTCTCATGCTTCACCGGCTGCGCTGTCGCAGGAGGCTCGGTCTCGTGGGAGGTCAGGGAGACGCTGTGTCGGGTGCCCGGCGTTCCGACTCGGCTGGCAGCCGCGCTCCAGGGTGTTATGCCCATTTCACTGGATGGCGAAGAGCCGGAGTTCGGCTCTTATGCGATCGGTCAGATCGCGTTTACGGCTCCCCAGGTCGAAGCCGCGACGAAGGTCGTGCTGCAGCTGATCCTGCGCGATGCCGCCGCCAAAGAACTGGCCCGCAGCACCCAGACGGTCGTCTTCGTGCCTTCCGCGCTGCGGACGTTCGGACAGGGAGAGAGCCTGCATCTGCACGATCCGCTCGCGTCTGTCAGCGGTCTTCCCGCGACACTCACTTCGCTCGGCTTTACTCTGGCCGCCTCCATGGACGCGCCTGTTCTGGCCACAAAATGGGACGACGATCTGGCCCGCTGGGTGCAGGCAGGCGGCAGGGCGCTGCTTTTGGCCGGAGAGCCCCAAAGCCTGACACTGGCCGGTGGACTCGGGTTCGGCCTGACCGATCGCGATCTGAATGGCTACTGGGGCGACTGGTGCTCCTCGAAGATCTGGTTCGACAGCAGTCTCTTCCCGACCCTGCCCGATGTCGCCTGCTTCGATTTCGAGTACAAGGCCGTCGTGCCCAAACGCGTGATCACGGGTCCATTGGCAGCAAACATTCTCTCCGGGCTGTTCCTCGGCTGGCTGCATTCACCGGCTGCACTCGTTGTCCGCCTGCCCATCGGCAAAGGGCAGCTCCTCATCACGACCTTCGACCTCCTGCCCAATCTCGGGACCGATCCCGTCGCCACCGCTCTCCTGCACGATCTGCTGGCGATTGCATCCGACTAATCTTCTAACCGAAGTGCGCGCTTAACCGGGCGGCCGAACCCCCGGCCCCTGCCTGTGTCGGGAAG
>JAYTGR010000769.1:0-3699 GCA_043733205.1 Chthonomonadaceae bacterium | reverse complement strand
AGCGACAAGTTTTCCGAATAGGCCTGGAAGTCTTGGCGAAATCATATCGAGCACGAAAAAATGGGTAAGATAGCCACTGAAGCTGACCATTCCCATGTGGCGGGTAAGAGGATTCACCAGCACGCGGAAGGGGCGGAGGGACAGGCTCCAGGCCAGCAGCACGAAGACCATGCCGTAGGCGACATGCTGTTTGGGCAGCGGATAGGTCCAGACGGAACTCACGCACGCCAGCCCGGCGGCCAGCCCCAGCAAGACCCAGGCAAGGGCCGGACGGGAAGCCGTGCCGGATACTTCCCTGCGCTGAAAAATAAAATAAAGGACGCCGCCCAAGGCGAAGACCGGCAACTGTGCCGGGAGCCAGAAATAAGTGAACTTATTGACCACATACATCGTCTCCGGGGGCCAGCCAGCAGCCAGCCAGCGATGGCAGTAATGACTCAAACCCTCGCAAAAGATCATGGATGCGAGGAAAAACCCAACGGCCTGCCTTAACGAGCGAATGGTAAAAAAGAGCACCGGCATGAGGAGGTAAAAGGACATTTCCACCCCCACGGACCAGCCGCCGGGCACCACGGCATTGATTTGCGTGGGCTGCCAGCCGTGGGCAAAGGCAAAGGTCACGGCGATGTCTTTCACGGTGATCCCATCGGGAGCCCAGACGCGCGGACCCATCCCGCACCACCACACATAGAAGATGATCGCCAGCCAGAACATCGGAGCGATGCGGAAAAATCTGCGCACAAAAAAAGCGCCGAGCGGGCGGGCATCCCGCTGCCATCTGGAGTGCATGGAGAGAAAGAGGGTGGCGGCGGAAATCACGTAGAATAACTGAACACCGAATTCGCCCTGCTCGGTCAATCGGCGCAGCGAAGGACTGCCGATATGCTGACCGCTGTGAAAGAGAAGAACCACAAAAAATGCCCAGCCGCGGAGGGCATCGATAAAGTCCAGCCGGCGGATTCCGCCGGAGGTGCCCAACGGCGTGGCCGCCGGTTGGCGGGCTTCAGGTTTCGATGCTGTCAGCGACATAGGTGGGTCAGCCCATGGGCTTTGATCTCCGCGAAAACACCGGCAGCCATGCCGATGCCAATGGCAAAATACATATCGTAACCGCCGGAGGTGCTCAGAATCGCCACCCAGCCAAAGACTGACGGAAGGACCACGAGGAGCGCGGTGCGAGTGGAGGGAGACAGCGTGGCCGGACGGAGGAAGGCCTGAAGAAACTTCAATGGAAGGATGAGATAAAGAGTAATGACGATGACGGCGAAAGGGAGGATGCCGAACTTCAAAAGGAAGGTGAAAATCGTGATATGAAAGCCGATTGATTTGTAGTCGAAAATCGACTCGAAAGTGTATCCCAGCCCGCCGCCGGCAAGGCCTTTGAAAAGCCCGAGTTGGCGCAGGCCATCCTGCAATTCCACGATGCGATCGGTGCCGCTGGTCACGTCCTGGTCGTCACTGAGCCGATTGGCCAGGACGGTGCTGCCGGAGAAGGCAAATCCGAACAGGGTGGCCAGGACCGCCAGCGCCCCGACGACGGTGAGTAGCCCGATCCAGAAGGCCCGCGGGCTGATGCGATCGGTGATCTGCTTTCCATCGCGATAGAAAAGGAGGGCGACCGATGCGCTCAGGCAGACGACGACGAGGCCCAGGGCGAGGCTGCGGGTGGCACCGATGAGGATCGCGCCATCGAAATACAGGCAGAAGGCGAGCGCTGCGCCGATGAACGAAAAGACCCCCCGCAGCGTGACTAAAGTAAGCACCAGTCCCAGCAGGGGGATCATCATGCCGGAGTAGTTAAAGACGTTCAAATCCCAGACTCGCGTGTTATCCGTCGCCTGACCTATGCCCATCTGGTTCTTATTGGCGACGGCGCTGACATAAAGCATCACGCCCGCCAGCAGGCACAGCGCCAGAATGTGCAATGTGGGCCGCCGCATTTTCATGGCGATCCGCAACATGGCCAGCCCGCCAATACCCCAGCTCCAGATGCGGAGATCGGTGCGCACCCAGCCGATTTCGTTGCCCATCAGCACACCCAGGCAGGAATACGCGGCGAGAAAAATGAAGAACGCGACGCCGGGCTTGCTGCGCAAATTCGCCCGAAACTCCGGAGCGAAAAACACGGCGTAACCGATGACCAGGACCAGACTGATGTCAGGGTATTGAAGGAAACCAAAGGCGGCGGCGACGATTCGCTCCTCTGTCGTCTTCATTACACCTATGTTCAGATAGTCCTGATACATGAACAGGAGACTTGCGAGATAGTAGATGGCCAGTCCCAGGACATTGATCAGCGGACTGGTGGCAGCAGCGGACTCATCGGCCTGCCGAGCGGCCGGTCGGGGCATGATAACTGTGCCCAGATGGCTGGCAGGCTTCACGGTGTCATCCGCGACTGGCGTGAATTGTGGCGGCTCCAATCCCATGTCAGATCAGAGGCTGATGAGCCGCTCCAGGCCTTGCGTGAGCCGCGCCGTGGAATGCTCCTCCAGATAACGCGCGAAGCCCTCCCCAGGCTGGTAGCCCGGGGCCTTGATTTGCGCCCTCAGCGCATGGAGCGCAGCGAGGGATTCCGCGGGATCGTCTTCGCGAACCGCGAGGCCCGTGGAGAAACGGCGGACTCGCTCTTCCATGCAGTAACCTTTGCTGACGATGATCGGCTTGGAAAACTGCGCGGCTTTGCCGAGCAGATTGCTGCTGTGCGGGAAACGCCGGTAGGCGGCATAGATCACATCGCAATTTGCGGCCAGGGAATCGAACTCCACATCGCTGATTGTTTCCAAGTGGAAGGCGCAGTTTTCCGGAGGGTTGGCGACGGCGGCATCCCACAGGAGTCGGTCGGCGGCGCCGAGGTCGTGGCGCAGAAAATGACCGGCGAAAACGAAGAAAAAATCGGAGGAGTTCATTTCCCTGGCAATCCGCAGCAGGGTGAAAACTCCTTTGCGCTGGTTGAGCGCGCCGAGGCAGCCGACCAAGGTTCGCGTTCCGGCGCGCTGCCGGAGAGCTTGAATCCAGACGGGGGTTTCTTTGGCGCCCTGGATGGGGACGATGAAATCGGGAAAGACGAGCACCGGGGTGGGGGCGATAGCTTGCTGGAGCTTGTCGGCGATGCCTTCGTCGAGGACGGCGATGCCTTTGCAGTTTGCGGTGCGCGCGCAGTAGTCATTGCGCAGGAAGCGCGGACTGCGGCTGCGCCGCGCCTGGAGGCGCTCGGCGCGGGGATGAAAATACACACCGGTCCAGCAGTAGGGAAAAATGGCGTCGAGCAGCGCAGGTGTGAGTCCCCCGACGAGCAAGTTGTCCAGCATCGCGAAGCAGACCAAGTCGGGCGGCTCGGCCATCTGCTCGGCGATGATGGCGGCGACGCGCCGCCAGCGGGTGAGCGTCTCCGCAAAGACGCGGGCGCGGCGCAGGGGAATCCGCGGAAAGGCGGGATCCTCCAAGCCGAGGCTGGAAAAGGCGCTGGCGAACTCGGGCGTGCGGCCGCGCATTTCCCGACCCGCCCAGTCCGGATCGGGACAGATGCACACGACCCGGTGGCCGAGGCGCAGGAGGGTTTCGGCGAAAAAGAGCAGCCACCCGGCATGATGCCCACCCAGGGTGAAATCGACGAGGGCGATCGTCTTTACGCGGGGCTTCACGGGGGCGGGAGCAAGGGCCGGGCTCATAGGATCCCGGCGTCGGCGGTGGCCTGCG
>JAYTGR010000768.1:0-3714 GCA_043733205.1 Chthonomonadaceae bacterium | reverse complement strand
CCAGCAGCGCCGGGAATCCCCATCGGAAGAGCTGCGTCAGCCCAGAACCTCTATTTCGCATCGTAAACCACCTTTCCATTCACGAGAGCCTTCTCCACACGGCTTGTCGGTTCCAGCGGATCGCCGCTCAAAATCACCAGATCCGCGTCTTTGCCCGCCTCGATACTGCCCAGCCGATCCTCCACATGCAGCGTCCGCGCCGGGTTGAGGGTGAGGGCGCGCAGCGCCTCCGCCGGGTCCATGCCGTTGCGGACGGCATTCGCGGCGTTGAGGCGCAGGAACTGCGTTCCGGAGCCGCTGCCGCTGGCGAACAGCACCGCGACCCCGGCATGAGACAGCGCCTCCGCATTGTTGACGGTCTGTCCTCTGTCGGTGCGCAGGATCTCCGGGCCAAGCACCACGGAGGTATTGCGTCTGCGGATTTCCTCGGCGACCCGGAAGCCGTCTGCTGCGTCCACGAGCGTCAGAGGCAGACTGTTCTCATCCCGAAACACTTTGAGCGCCGTGAGAATCTCGTCCGCCCGGTTCGCATGGACAAACGCGGGGATCTCGCCCCGGAACATCGCCGCGAGCGGCTCCTGATCTTCGTCTTTCGGAAACTCCGCCGGTTCGAGAGGCGCGTCTTTTCTCTGCAGTTTCGCGTCGTCCCGATCCTGCTCCCACTGCTTATGGTCCCGCGCGGCTTGAGCGCTGCGCTGCTGGTAGCCCTTGGAAGCGGTCAGGAGATCCCGGAACAGCCAGGGCTGGCCCATGCGCGGCTCGCCCTGAATATTGAAGACGATCGCAGCGGTCTCTTTCACGATCCGGCTGCGGCCGGTCGGGTCTGCGTAGGAGCCCGGCAGTGTCTTGATCAGCGTCGCCTGCCCGCAGAGGGATCCGCCGACCGGGGGAGAGAGCAGGACTTCTGTTACCCCGCCGCGCAGCGCCTCCAGGAACGCCGGATCGCCGGGTATCAGCGCCGCAGCCAGTTTCATGCGGGTCGAGGCTCCGGTCAGGCCCGCAGCCTGCGGCGCAGCCGGAACGATATTCCCGCGTCTGCCGCCTGCCCGTACACCGCCGGAGGCCAGGGAGGGAAGCGTGGGTTCGGTATCGGTGTGCAGGCCCAGAAACGACTGCGCGTCGATGATGCCCGGCATTACGACGCTGTGCGAAGCGTCGATCAGATGGGCCTCTGCCGGATAGGTTCCGTCCCGGCTGATGCCGACGATTTTGCCGTCACGTATCAGGATCACACCGTTTTCGATCACGCCCTGGGTTACGGTCAGAATCCTGCCGGCGCGGATGGCGGTCAGACCACTGCCCTGGGCGGCGGCGGAGCGTTCGTAGACCGCTTTGCCGTCGATCAGGGTCATCTCGACACGGGTCGCCGCCGCGAGGGGCGCACCGCTCAGGATCAGCAGGTCGGCATCGCGGCCGGGTGCAATGCTGCCGACCCGGCTCCCGACCCCCATTGCCTCCGCAGCGTTCACGGTGACCGTCTTCAGCGCCTCTTCCGGTGTCAGGCCATAGGCGGCCTGACCAGCGGCCAGGAACAGCAGATCGGTCAGGTCGCTGTCTGCGCCGGGCTCCAGCGCCACCGTGACGCCCGCGCGGATCAGGAGGGCGATATTATCGACATTGACCGTGCCGCTGGCGATGTCGCGCGCGTAGTCCGCCGCGACGGTGCGGCCCGGCTGGAGCGGAGTGTGCGCCACGACAGGGATATGCCGGCGGGCGATCTCAGCGGCCAGCCGCCAGCCTTCGGCCGCGCCTTCCAGAACGATCCTGATGTGCTGTTCGTCGGCGAAGTTGAGCGCCTGCCGAATATCGAGAGCGGTGTTGGCGTCGATTCGCAGCGGCTCCTGGCCTGTCAGGACCGGCAGAAGCGTCTTCAGCTTTGTGTCCCGCTCGCCAAGATGAAGACCGGCATCGCTCGCGCCTGCGGCGGTCGGAGGGGCCAGCCTGCCCTTCGCTAACCGGCGGGCGTCGGCGAAGAGCTGCCGCAGGACCGCGAACTGCGCCGGCCGCGCAGACGGCAGCTGATGCTGGGCGGGCAGAAGAGGATTGTCCGTGGTCGGGGGGATCGCCGGACGGAAAAGAGCGGGCGGGGATTTTGCGAGCGCTCCGAGCATCACCCTCACATCCGCAGGGCTGCGCACGGTGCGTGCCGCCGGACTATCACCCGCCAGTTTCACGACCGCGCCCTGGCCGCTGACCAGCCGGCGCGGACTGGTGGAGAGATAGACGGTCGTCAGTCCGCCGCGCAGCAGGCGTTTGTAGTCGCCGAAGTAGTCGAACGTGTCTTTGGCGCGAATGTCGGGGGAGATCGACTCCTCTGGGTCCGCTCCGACGGCGAGGGCGCTGTAGGCGGCGACCAGCCCCGGCATCACCACGCGGGTGCGGGCATCGACGATCTGCGCGTCGGCAGGAATTTTGACATCCGTGCCGACCGCGACGATCTTCCCGTTACGGATCAGGATCACGCCGTTGACGATTGCAGGGCCGCGCATGGTCAGGATCTTCCCGGCGCGAATAGCGACCACCTCCGACGACTGCGCGGCCGCCGTCAGTCCAGGCAGAAGCGCTGCGAAACCGAGTGCGAAGGCAGCGAATGAGGCGAGGGTGATGCGCAGCGCGATGTGTGGCGTCGTGCGCAGCGCGATGTGTGGCGATGGAATGAATTCCTTCGCTAGGGACGCTCCGCGCCGAGTGACCGCCTTCGCGGGCACTTTCTCTGTCAGTCGCCTCGTTGTGCAGAAGTGTGCAAGGAAGGTGGGCTGAATGCGGCTACTTGCCATTCTCGGGCTCCTTCCCGGTGAGCAGCTTCTGCAGGCGCACATCGTTTTTGCGCTCGTAGGCGATTTTGCCCTCGATCAGCACGGTGTCCACCCAGCTCTTCGCGTCCAGCGGGTCGCCGGTCAGCAGGAGAATGTTCGCATCTTTGCCCACTTCCAGGCTCCCGACACGGTCGCCAACTCCGATGAGTTCGGCGGGGGTAAGCGTTATCGAACGCAGCGCTTCGGCACGCGGCACCCCGTAACTGACGGCGATGGCAGCCTGATACCAGAGATAGCGCGCCCCAAACGTCGTGTTCTGCACCTCAAGCGCGTACCGGACGCCCGCGTTGTGGAAATAGGTTGGGATGACGTGGCGGACCTCTTTGTCTTTGTCCTCCACGGTCTCCCAGGTAATGAGCTGCGGGTCCAGCACGACTGAGAGCTTTTTGCGGGCGATCAGCGGCGCGGTCTTATAGCAGTCGGCGCCCAGCACCAGCACTGTCTTCAGCTTACGGGCATCGATCAGGTCGATGGCGCGCACGACATCGGAGTCGGTGGGGCAGTACAGGAACGCGGTCAGTCTGCCATCGACCAGATCCTGCATCGCCTGCTGGCGCGGATCGATCTCCTCTTCCGGCTGGCCGGCCTTTTTCTGCTCAGCGCGGCGTTCGGTAAGCTGCTGTCGGTACACCTCGAAATCGTCGAACGCCCGTCGCAGCTCCTCCACCTGCGTCATGCGGCTGCGCCCGCCGGAAGGAGCGAGCGAGAGCTTCATAGCGCTGGGCTTTCGGATCAGCATGTTTTCGACGGTCGGACCCGTGGGTTTGACGATAATGCCGGTGCCGCCGACGACGGTGGCGTTGCCGGGGAGAATATGGAGGGTCGTGATCCCGTCCCGCAGGGCATCGTCGAACGTGACATTGACCGGGTCGATGCCGTCCGACGTGTTGACGAACGG
>JAYTGR010000767.1:0-1172 GCA_043733205.1 Chthonomonadaceae bacterium | reverse complement strand
CTTCCAGCACGTCGGATCGTCAGGGTAAGGTCTGTCGGCGCCGAGGGATCGGCCTGGGGAGATCCCGGAAGAAGGGTGTCCCTCTCCTCCACATTTATAATCTCGTCATCCTGCTGAATCCCTTTTTCAGCGGCGGCCGAACCTGGCTGCACCAGCACGGTAAGACCCTGCTCCTGCGCGTGTGGGAAGATCCCCAGCGCCGGCAGAAGCAGCCGTGCATTCGACACGTCTGCCAGACGCGCCACGAAGAGCGTCGAAGCCGGAAAATCCAGGACGATCTGACACCGATCGAAGAACGAGCGTCCGAGGATTGCAGACGCGAATTTCGCCGATGTTCCGGGAGACTGGGCGGAGATCATAGGGAAATCGACTGTCAGCGGGCCGACCCGCATCGCGCGGAGAGCCATGGTCGTAATCGGGACATCGCCGTCCAGGGTGCGCAGGGTCGCTTGGGAACTGACAAGCGGCTTCAGCCCGACACCGACGCTGCTGGGAACGATGCTGATGAGCGCCCCGGTATCCACGTCCATCTCCGCTTCTTCCTCATCGATCTTTACGGTGACCGAGTAGAAAGGATGCTCTGCGTCATTGGCTTCGTGGTGCATGGGAACCGCTGCGGCCAGCGGAGCCTTGATAAGTTCCTGATGTTCCGGGAGACGGGCATAGCGCTGCAGACCGGCCGTCTGGAACGCGATGATCTGGCTCCGGTCGACGTGGCCGCCTTTCCAGAACGTAACGGTTCGGGCGGGCAGGTCCAGCCCGATTGCCCACTGCTGCAGGGTGTCTATCCCCAGCATTCCATCGATCTTCTGATCGGGATGCCGGCCATTCCAGGCGCTGAGAGCCGCCATCTCCGTAACCACGACCGGGACATTCTTCAGTTTGATGTCGCCGAGCGCGACCTCCGGCAGTGCGCCGAACCTGACGTTGGGAACGGCGTCCGCATTAGGATTCGGCCGCACCTTCAGCTGCGCGGCGCTCGCAGGCAGCAGGCCGGTCGAGGAGGCGCCGGTGTCCATCACAAGATGGAGGGAACGCGCGCCGACACGCGCCGCAAGAAGGATCTGACCGCTTGACGTCAGCGTGAAAGGAACCGTGTAGGCGGGCAGCGCCAGAGACGGATTCGCGATCATGGCGGAGCCATCGGGAAAGGTGGTCACGACGCTGCCGGG
>JAYTGR010000766.1:0-1173 GCA_043733205.1 Chthonomonadaceae bacterium | reverse complement strand
CCATGCGCAGTTGGCCGACTATTCTTTTGCAATCGGTTGCGCTCCATGCAACGGCAGCCATTTAGGCGCTCGGGAACGTTGCCGTTTCCGCCCGTGCTGACGACCGTGCGGACGCGATGGTAAGGCAGGTCATTCAGCAGGTTCAGCAGAAGCGGCCTGCCCTTGCGGACTATCGGATCGACTGTGCCTGGAACAAGCAGCCCGGCGTCGTCTGGAAGATCGCGGGCCGCTCCACGCGCCCGGCGCCGGGCTGGTTCGAACGGTACGAGACGCTCGCAGACCAGGAGGACATCGTCTTCCCGACCGGGCTCTTCCTGGTCCTGCGGCGGTATTTCGATCCATTGCCGGATGAGAAGAAACTGCGCCCGGTGAAACCCCGACTGCTCCCTTCTGTCGAGATCGAGGGCGTATCCTGCAGCGTCGTCGAGTTCGCGAACGCGCTGCCGCAGGGAGGGATCAACGCCGAACTCCGAATAACAGGGGCCACGCCGGTTACAGAGTGGGACGCAGCCGACCTGCGCTGGTACATCGATCCACAAAATCGCATCCGCAGGATCTCGGCCGAGTTCCAATGGAAGGCCTGGGCCGGAGAGACCGATGTCCGCCTGACCATGGACGCGCTGGTGACGCACCGAAAGCCGATAACGGGCGCGGACCGGCCTCTCTCTCCGCCGCCCATCAAGCAGATCGTCGTCGGCAGCGCAAGAGTCCAGAACTGCACGTTTGCCTATTCGCCGGACGGCAGGCGATTCGCGGCGGGCGGAGAGTTCGGCGCTGCGCTTTACGACACCGAAACCTGGAACCCTTTGGCAAAATTCGGTGGTGACCCCGTCTCAGGCCTCTCCTTTTCGCCGGACAACACGACAGTCGTGACGATGGGCTGGACGGGCGGGCGACTGCGCTTCTGGGATGCCGCCGCCGGGACCGAGATGCAGTCCATCGAGACCGGGGCGGAAAGAGTGCGATCCTGCACCTTCCTGCCAGGCGGCCTCCTCTTGATCGGAGGTACGGGTAGCGGAGCGATGATCTGGGACACGGCTGGAGGCAGGCAGTTGGGGCCGAAACTGGCCGGTTCGGACCAGACCGTGGCTGTCTCGGCAGACAGGCGGTTTGCGGCGACGGAGGTGAGCGCCGCCATTCTAATGCACGACCTGGAGGGAAAGCAGCAGGACC
>JAYTGR010000765.1:0-9974 GCA_043733205.1 Chthonomonadaceae bacterium | reverse complement strand
CACCCCCGAGAGAATGACCGGCCTGCTCGCCCGCAGTGCGCCCGTCGGCATGACACTCTTCCAGATCGCAGTGGCGGAGACCGATGTTTCCGGCAGGGCGCGCAGACTGCGCCTGACCTGGGTTCCAGCCCATAAGCCGGGAAAGAGCGCGGAGCCTTCTGCTGTCTTACCGGAGAGCGGCCCGCCGCTCGAATCCGATCTTTCGCCGGAGAGCCACCGGCCGGAGAAGCCCGTCAAACAGAGTAAAGAAGAGCGCCTGCCTGCGGGAGCCGTGACGCGGGACATCTCTGCTGGCGCCCTGCGGTCTCTCTTCGGAGCGGACGCGCTGCGCAGCACTCTTTTCACGATCCGGCGCACGGTGGCGGAGGGAGCCTTTGTCATCGAGGGGCGCGGATGGGGACATGGGCGCGGTCTCTGCCAGACAGGTGCGATGGCGCTGGCCGCTGCACCTCGCTCCCTCGACTTCCGGGCCATTCTGCACCGTTACTATGCAGGCGCCACTCTGGCCCCTCTGGGCACGACGGAAGAGAGCGAGGAAGGTGCGGGCGCTCCCCCGCCGCCGTCCGCTGCCCTGCCCACTCCTGCTGCTCCGGTTCGCCGCCCGAGGACGCGATGATCGCCGTGCCCGAAACGGCCCACACGGTGGTGGAAGCGCTGCGCCTGCACGGCCGCACCGTCCTGCGCGTCCACGGACGCAGTATGTATCCGGCCCTGCGCAATGGGGAGCGTGTGCTGATTTCTCCGGTTGCCTACGACGAGCTGGCAGTCGGCGACCTGATCGTGTTTCACGACGGTCACGGCCTCCTCTGTCACCGGCTGATCCGCAGGGCGAACGGTCTGCTTTATATGAAAGGCGACACCAACCTCTGGGCCGACCCGCCTATTCTCTGGTCGCAGGCGCTGGGCCGGGTCACGAGCACGGTGGATCACGATTTGGGGATCAGGGCGCTCGACACGCCGCGTCAGCAGCGGCGGGCCGTTCTCCTTGCCCACGGCTCCTACCTGGTCGCGCTCTATTTTCATTTCCTGCATTTCATCGGGCGCTGCCGCTGGTGGCAGCACGGCATCGAATGGGAAGAATAGCGGCAGGGGCAAAAATCGGCTTTTTTACAGCCGGCAGCCGAGAAAAACTTGTAGCAGACGGCGGCAGCGGTTGACAAACTGTGCGTTAGTGTGCTAAATTCTTTAGAAGACGTCGGGTAAATCAGCCAAAAGTTCGGGAACTTTCGGAAACGATCGTTCGTCTTGCGACTGTGCTGAGTCTTCCCATGCGTCTAATGCAGTGACGATGCAGCCGACACACTGTGCATTTCCGTCTCTTGAGGGACAAAGTTCCGCGCCGAAGCGGGCAGTAGAGAAGCAGGATACAAGGAAACTCTTCTCCCCACGCTCGATTCGACGCTGTTAACGGAGAACTTCGGGGCATGGTTTGTACAGGGCGACGCCGCAAAATCGCGACCCTGCGGACGGCAGCAGACCTGATAAAGGCTGGCCCGTCCATCTATCAAACCCCATCTACCGATACGGAGGAGAAATTCGTTGAGAAAGTTTATGCCCTACCTGGGCGCATCCCTCTCTGCCCTCGCTCTGGTCTGGTCCGCTTCCGCACAAGCTCAAGGCTCGTTCGCGGACGTAAAGCCCTCCCACTGGGCCTACCAGGCTGTTGCTGAGCTTCAGACCAAAGGAATCATCAAAGGCTACCCGAACGGATACTTCCAGGGTCAGCGCACCCTCACCCGCTACGAGTTCGCCGTTGCACTGCAGCGTGCCCTCGCAGCGGTCGCGGCCACTCCTGGCCCCGCCGGTAAAGACGGCACCACTGGCACCACCGGAGCTACTGGCGGTCAGGGCGGTCAGGGCGACAAGGGCGATGTCGGACCTCCTGGAATGACCCCGGACGAAGTCACCAAGCTGATGAGCCTGACGGACATGTTCCAGAAGGAACTCGGCCAGCTGGGAATGGATGTCAACAACATCAAATCCCGTCTGGATGCTCTCGGCAAGCGCGTCGACGATATCCAGAACCAGCTTGACCACCTCGTCAAGTTCCACGGCGACTTCTTCACTGGCTACCGGTTCGACACCTCCCGCTACAACTTCGCAGACTACAGCGGCGCGTTCCGAGCGGCGAACCAGCATATCGGCCAGGGCGATACCGCCGTCAACGACCTTCACCTGACGGTGATGGGCAATGTCGGTCACGGCGTTCAGTTCCATGGCGACCTGGTGAGCAGCAACTACCTGCCGTACCGCGGCGAAACCCTCAGCGGCGGCCCGGTCGCAGGCTTTGGCGGCAACAACCTCGCAGGCGTCGGTGTCGGCAACCGACAGGCCACTACTCTGTACGAAGCCAATGTCTCGATCCCGATCGCTCAGTTCGGCAGCGGCACGAACTTCACGGTGGGTCGTTACAAGCAGCAGGTCACCCCGCTCACCATGTAC
Source organism: Chthonomonadaceae bacterium (assembly GCA_043733205.1). Taxonomy (GTDB): domain Bacteria; phylum Armatimonadota; class Chthonomonadetes; order Chthonomonadales; family Chthonomonadaceae; genus JANXLO01. The sequence goes on along the minus strand of JAYTGR010000765.1, from coordinate 7,532 downwards.
CGCCCCGACTACGATGCCTACTTCAGCCTTCCCTGGTATGATGACGGCAACTACGTGCAGGATGGCTTCAAGCTGAGCGCTAAGTTCGGCAGCGTGACCTCCTCCCTCTGGACGGGTGTCACGAGCAGCGTCACCACCGACGGCACGTTCATGCTCAACAACCCGATCGTGGGCGCTACCGGCGTCGGCAGTCCGTTCGGTGGCTTCGGCAAGCCCACCGGCCTGGTCGGTCTGGGTCAGATCGCATCTGCGCAGAACACCGGTATCCACATCGGTATTCCGATCATGAAGACCGCGGAACTGGGCCTGACGATGATCGACTTCTCCGAGGGCAACCTCGGCGGCGGCTTCAGCCAGGATGGTTCGGCGGTTCCCTACGACAACGTCATCGTCTACGGCGCCAACCTGAAGGTCAATCCCATCGGACGCCTGACGATCAACGCCGAAGGTTCCAAGAGCGTGACCCAGGTCGGCATCGACAAGGGTGACGGTCAGAACAACGAAGACAACAACGCCTACGTGCTGAACCTCGGCTACAACACCGGACCCCTGACCGCACAGGCCGGCTACCAGTACATCGATCCCCGTTTCCAGGCTCCTGGTTACTGGAACAAAATCGGCAACTGGTACAACCCGACCAACGTTCGCGGCCCGTACGTTCGCGTCGGCTACAACTTCACGAAAGTCATCTCCGGTTATGCGGGAGCCGACTATCTTGAAGGTGCGCGGAACCGTCCGGCGGCAGCCGGCAGCGGCGCGACCGGTTTCACCATCGGCGACAACATCTACCGCGCTACGGCTGGTCTGAAACTGCACCTGAACAAGTTCGTCACGCTCAACGGCGGCTACGAGGGTGTGATGTATGACCTGGGTCCGAACACCTCGCTTAGCGGTGTGCGTTCCCGCCCGACCGAGCAGTACATCACCCTCGGCGCGGGTCTGAGCCTGACCCCGAACACGATCTTCAAAGTGGATTACCAGATCGGATCCCAGGACAATCAGGGTGGCGGCTTCGCTACCTCGCCGTTCCTCGGAAACAACGGACACTCCAACTTCTCGACGATCACGACGAGCCTGGGCGTACATTTCTAAATCGGCTTGCTCTCACCACGAGATCCCTTGTGGTGAGAGAGGTCACTCCCAACGGGAAATCCCTGCCGACTCTTAAAGGTCGGCGGGGATTTCTTTTGTCGGGAACATCAGGAGCGAGCTATTCGTCATTCTGGAACTGCTCCGTTCCCTACTGCGTACGTTAAGAGTATAGCTGCAGAGCCGTTCTGCAGCAGTGAAGCATCGTGGAAAGGACACGCGAATGGCATCTGAGACGACAGCTCTCCAGCGTGCGTTGATTTGTGAGGATGTGGGCGTGACCGTGATGCAGATCCGTAAGGCGCTGCAGAAGGCAGGCTACAAAGTGGTCGGGGAGGCCGTAGAGGGCAGGCAGGCCATCGAACTGGCGAAGGAGCTTCAGCCCGATCTGATCCTGATGGACATCAACATGCCCGGCGCCATCAATGGGATCGAAGCCACCCGCGAAATCCTGCAAATGATGACCGTTCCCATTATTATGCTCACCGCCTACAGCGACGACACCTCCGTCGATGCGGCGCTGGATGCCGGGGCATGCGGCTATCTCGTCAAGCCCATTACCAGTGAGCAGCTTCTGCCCAATATTCGCACCTGCATCGCCCGTTTCCACGCCCTGCAGGAGGCGCTTCAGGAGACGAGCGATCTGCGCGAAACCCTCGAAACGCGCAAACTGGTCGAAAAAGCCAAAGGCCTGCTGATGGAAAAGCGCAAGCTGAGCGAAGCCGATTCGTTTCGCGCGATGCAGAAGATGAGCCGGGACCGATGCCAGAATATGAAAACTACCGCTCAGGAGATCATCAAAGCCAGCGAAATTTTCTGACCTTGTGCGAGTCTGATGCGCCCCTCGAACTATTTTGCTCTCTTCTTCCGATTGTCTTTCCGAACCAGGGACGGGTATACTGAGCGTGTGGGGCGCCACAATTGCGGCGGCCCTTCGTCTCCTGTAAGCGTGCCCGTCTCTGTAAGGAAGGAACTGCTGGTGTTTTCGCTTCCGGACCGCTTGGCAGCCTCATTCCAACTGTTGACTCTTCTGCGGAGGAACCCCTATGAGCCGAAGCGATAAGCGCCCCTCTCCCCGAACGGGCGGCAGCCCGCCGGATGTAGAGCATTTCTGGGGAACAGGACTGCCGACGGCTTTCACCCATCTCTACACCCAGTTTTCGACGCCCTTTCTGGCTCCCTGCGAATTCTTCGCCCTGGAAGCGATCGCCGCAGGCCAGGGCCGCGAATTCGGTATGCTGCCGTCCTTCCTGCCGTTTGGGCGGGCTGTGGACGAAGGCGGACTGTACGGATTTTACCGCACACCGAACAATCTGGACGGCGCATGGCCCATTCTCTACTGGGATACGGAAGAGATGTACCTGAAGCCCATCGCTTCCGACTTCGAAGCGTTTTTGCGGCGCTGTGTGCTCGTGGGGCGCTACGAGACGGAACTGCAGGGGACGGAAGAAAACGGCAGCAATGGGGACGAAAGTACGCAGAATATCGTGCGAGGCATGAATCTGCCGCCTGCCCTGCTGACCGGGCCTCTGCCGCGCAGCGACAGCGAACTCTACGAGCGTCTGGCCGCTCTGGATGCCCAGGACGCACAGAGCCTGAGTCATCTCGGCTGCGCGCGGCGCAGCCGGGGGGACGAAGAACGGGCGCTGGACTTCTTTCACCGGGCCAGCGAAGCCGCTCCCTGGTTCGGCGATCCCACCTATCTGGTGGCGGACGTCTACCGGGAGCGCCAGGACTATGCCCGCGCCGTTCAGGAGTGGTGGGCGACGGTGCAGTGTCTGCTGCCCCTCTGTACTCGCACCTGGGAGTGGGATCTGGGGGATGACCATCCGGAAGCCGACATCTACGAAGTGGCGGCGGACGGCCTCTCACAGTTCGAAAAAGAGGCCACACTGGAGATGAAGTCGGACCCGCTCTGGACCGCAGTAGTCCAGCAGGATCCCTACGATCCCGATGTGCGCGAACGCCTCAGCCAGACGCTCCTGAAACAGGGGCATCTCAACGGCGCTGAGAGAGAGATCCTCAACGCCCTGGCGCTCTGCGGTTCGGAGCGCGGCAAACAGCCCGAACGCCTCTACGACGCCCTCATCGACCTGTATACCCGGCAGAATAGGCCTCACGACGCCGCGCTTGCCCGCCACGACCGCGCCCTCCCCCGCTCCACCGTCTAACCTAACCCTCTTCCCTTCCCGTTTCGGGAAGGGAAGAGGGCGTTAAGCGCTTACTTTTCTTTCACGTCCACAATACCGATGTCGATGCCCTGACCACCAACTGTCTGGTGGCAGTGCGCGGCGATGGTGACGGTGGCTCCCGGCTTCAGCAGGGCGCGGCCCGCCGGAGACATCTCTATCGTCTCGTAGCTGGTGATATAGCCCGCCTCCTGCGCGGCCTGCACACCGTCGATGTAAATCTCGATATCCTCATCGTGAAACACATAGAACTGCAGGTTCGAGAAATGGCCTGCAGGCAGGGTGATCTGACGGCGGATCCATATGTCGTCCGTCGTCCAGTCGGTATGGTGCGCGCCGTTGTTGCCGAACCCGGACAGCCCCTCTTTCCAGCCAGACGCATCGAAGTCCGATTTGGTCCAGCCGCCTGCCGGTTTGACCGTGGTATAGCGCCATAGAACGGGAGTGATGTCTGCAGCGGGCACGACCGTGGTCACCTTAGCCTTGGCAGGCAGGGCTGCCCAGGGGCCGACCTTCTCTTTATCACGATGCGCCCACTTCAGCCAAGTTGCGCGGTCATCGAGCATCTTGATGAAGAGGCCGCCTACCACAGGCCGGGCGTGCATGCCATCGCTGTGGATATTGTCGGTGATGTAGGAATCTACGAGAGGCATGCGGGCCGTAGTCGCGTTGAGATAAGCATAGATCGGAGCGATCAGGGTCTCGAAGTCCGCCTGATTGTCCGCCAGCGTCGCCGACCAGAACGACCAGTCCGTCTTGGTCAGGCGTGTACGGGAGTCCAGCGGAACGCCGTAGGGCTGCAGAATGCTCTTATAGAAGGCGATCTCCTGCTTGGCCACGGAAGGCGGGAAGACATGCAGTCCCAGAATCTGGTCCCAGACCAGATTGTACTTCTGGCTCCAGGTGTTGGGCTGATCGAAAGCCAGCCGGGAGTGTCCGTTCTGCGCTGTCACCTCTACCCAGTGCTGCGCGTCGGCTCGTGCCTCCTGCATATATTTCTGCGCATTCGCTGCGTCGCCCCGCATGCGGCAGAGATCCCCATACGCCGCCAGTCCCAGGATCGCCTTGACCGAAAGATTGGCGTTGTGCGCGAGATGGCCCATGAAGTCGTCGGTGCAGAGCTGATCCTCCGGATCGAGACCATACTTCTCCAGATATTTGGCCCACTGCGTCAGCTGCGGCCACCATTTGGCAACGAATTCGGGACTGCCTTCCGCCTGTGCGATGGCGTCGCAGAGGATCAGCATATTGCCGCTCTCCTCCACAGGCATCCCCTCTCCGCCATCGTCGGTGCCGCGGGCGATAGGATAGGTGCCGAGGTCGTGCGGAGCGTTGGGAAATTTCCAGTGGTCGGACGCCGCATACGCGAAGATCGGGACGAGGGAAGCCTTGGCCAGACTGGGGCTGAGAAACACCCAGATGGGATCCATCGGAAAGATCACATCGACTGTCGCGATGTCGCCGTTGCTCGTGTTCTCTTTGGTAAAGAAGAGCGGCTGCCCGTTGACATCGGCGGCGAGTCCGCACGCCGCGACGCATTCACGATAGGAGAGCGCGGTGATCTGCGCATACTTCGCACCTCCCGCCTTCGTCATATCGGCCATCAGCTCCTGATCGAACGTTTCGCAACGGCGAGTGAGAGTGGCATAGTCGTGCTCTGCCTCCTGAAACATCGTCGTCGGCGTCGCACCGCTGCGCCGCCAGTAGGGGCGCAGTTTCCGGCGGAAATAGAGGATCGAGTAGATCTCATCGTACCCAACCATGACATGGCGCGAAACCCCAGCCGCATCGACCTTGCCGAGATTGAAGGTGACAGCCAGAGTCGGATTGCCATCGTTCACAGGACGCGGCATCAGCATATCGTCGGCAGGAAGCGTGCCGGTCGTGACGAAGGTGTCGAGAAGAGTCCGGCTGCTGCCCATCGCCGAACTGGTCTGTGCGGCGGGCGCGACCAGATAGGCATAGCCCCAGTCGAGCTGATGATCGTCGCCCGAGCTGCCGAGAATACCCTGGCTGTGGGTGCCGGCGCGCAGGCCGGTGAGACTGCCCATCTTCTCCCGCTGCCAATCGACTGCCTGATTGGTCGTATTGACCGCCAGCGCCGAACTGACGCTGTCGTAGAGCGACACGGCATGCGTGCCGCCGTCCACCGAGCGCACGTTCCAGGTGATATAGCTGAGGGGGCGGGCCAGCGCATTCAGGTCGTTGGGCAGCGCCGCCGTCATAAAGGTCATAGTGACATGCACATGGCCGTTGTCGAATTCGCAGATACTGCGCGTGGGAAGCACCTGAACTCCGACCTGGGGCAGCGCCGGAACGATCTTCGGTTCGACGCCCATCAGCCGATAGCTTGTGCCGTCCACGCGGATCAGACTGTCGAGCGCCTGTTCGCGGTGCGTCCAGTGCCGGGTCACATCGTCCGTCAGTCGGTCGGCATCCGACCAGATGCTGAGGTAAGGATTGAAGGTGACCAGCGGCACCGCCGGGGGCCGCAGGGCCGCAGGCGTCTGCGCATCGGCCCTCAGGTTCGATCCACCCCATCCTCCAAGGCTCAGCAGCCCCGTCCAAGCCAGCAGATGTCTTATTTTCACGGTTCCGTTTCCTTTATCTAACTGTTATCTAATGAGTCGTTAGATAACATTCGAGAACGATAGTTGAGAATCCTCTCAAAATGTGTCGTTTCGCAGACGTATTCGCCCCGCTCATCCCTTACAATGAGCACATTACGGGACAGGTTTCAGGTGTCCCACCCACACCCTCATGCCGCCGGGGCGCTGGATGCCGACAAAAGCCTGGCGCAGTGCCGGCTGGATGTCTGGACGACGAAGGACGGCCTGCCGCCGGAAGCCATCAATGCGATGGCTCAGACACCGGACGGCTATCTCTGGTTCGCCACCGACGCAGGTCTGGTACGATTCGACGGGGTGACTTTTCAAATATTCAACAGCCGCAATACTCCCGGATTGGCCCGCAGCGGCATCACTTCGCTTATGGTGACGCGGCAGGGCCAGCTCTGGCTCGGAACCGACGGAGCAGGGTTCGGCCCGTTCGAGAATAACAAATTCACTCCCTTCCAAACCGGAATAAAGGACGAAACCTGGAGCGTGGTGAGATCTATGCTGGAGGCTCGCGACGGGTCTTTTTGGATTGGAGGAGGCGGAGAACACAGTCTGCTCCACTACAAAGAAGGGCGATTTACGAAATTATCCACCGATTATCAGTTCGTTCAAAGCCTGCTGGAGGATCGTCAGGGCACCGTTTGGGCAGCTGCACAGTTCAGTGGAATGCTCGCACGCCACGCGAACGGTGCGATCGTCGCATTAGGCTCCGCGCAGGGGCTGCCGACACAGGCCTTGAGCTGCATCGTTCTTGACAGCGACAACAGCCTCTGGATTGGAACCCTGGGGTCCGGCCTCTGTCATTACGATAAGGGAAAGTGTACTACTTATACGACCCGCGACGGCCTCTCTTCCAACGAGATCCACGCTCTCAGTTTCGACTATCAGGGCAATCTCTGGATCGGGACGCGCATCGGTTTGGACCGTATGCAGGGCGGCAGATTTTCGACGTTCCGCAAAATAGACGGACTGCACGATATTGGGGTCAGTGCGATCTTCGAAGATCGGGAAGGCAATCTCTGGGTCGGAGCGGGCACGGGTCTGAACCGGTTCCGTAATACTCGATTGACGCCGATTAGCTTTGCTGCAGCCGAAGGGCCAGCCAGAACCTCGGCTCTGGCGGAGGGGCAGGATGGGAGTCTCTGGTTCGGCACAGACAGCGGTCTGAAGCGGCTCAAAAACGGGGTTTTTACGACCTATTCCACCCGGGAAGGTCTGCCGAGCAGCAGCATTGTGACTCTCCATACAGCACGAGACGGCGCGCTGTGGATTATCACGTCGGGCGGCTTTGCGGCGTTTGTAACACCTGATGCGCAGGACCGTCTAATCGAAAAACCGGCGTTGGGCCGGTTCCGATCCGTACGGATGCAGAGATGTACAGGGAGAATCACACCATGATCGAGTACTATACTCAGGCGGTCGTTCAGGCTCTCGAAGGCCTTCTCACTCTCTTTACCCACCTTGCCATGCCGCTGGCGGTGCTGCTGGGACTGGGAGCGGTGGCGGTCGGTCTGACAGTGGCGCTGCAGCGGGAAAGCGCCTGGCTGAAACAGACGGACTGGCGCAGGCACAAAGCCAATCTCTTCGGATTATTGGGGGCAGCGCTGGTTCTCATTGCAGGCTGGACCTGCCTGCA
>JAYTGR010000764.1:0-9981 GCA_043733205.1 Chthonomonadaceae bacterium | reverse complement strand
AAGTGTCGCAGGACGGCCATCCCTGGTCCACCTCCGCCATCGCGACCGACTTCACGCAGCGCGCCTGGGTTCTGAGCTACTCCGGCAAGGGCAGCACGTCCGATACCGATGCCGTCGACGACCCGAAGGCAGGCTATATCTGGGACGCCTGCAGGCGCAAGGGAATCACCTACCGATCCTACGGCGAGTACGCCAGCCACCCTTCTCTGAAAGACCATAGCGATCTGGAGTTCATCGGGAAGGTGGGGCCGAACATCGTGCCGGTGGGCCGCGACATGAACAAGGCGGACATCTACCTGCGCGAGTTCAAGGAGATGGAAGGCAAAGGGACGGTGCCGGCTTTCGCCGTCATGAGTCTCGGCGAAGATCATACCGCAGGCACGAAAGCGGGATCGTACGCTCCGAAATCGATGGTCGGCTCGAACGATCAGGCTATCGGCAGGATCGTCGAGGGCATTTCGCACAGTTCGCTCTGGAAAGAGTTCGCGATCTTCATCATCGAGGACGACGCGCAGAACGGCCCCGACCATGTCGATTCGCACCGTACGATGGGCCTGGTCATCAGCCCCTACACCAAACGCGGCGCGGTGGACAGCACCCTCTACTCGACGGCTTCCATGCTGCGGACGATGGAGCTGATCCTCGGCCTGCCGCCCCTGACACAGTACGATGAAGCGGCGAAGCCGATGTTCCACAGCTTCACCGCAAAGGCCGATCTGACGCCGTACACGCTCGCCGCGCCCCGTATCGACCTGAATGTCAAGAACACGGCTCTCGCCTACGGCGCAAAGGAGTCGCTCGCCATGGACTTCTCCGGCTACGACAAGGCGGATGCGGACACCCTGAACCGTATCCTCTGGCACTCCATCAAAGGCGCAAATGTTCCGATGCCCGCTCCTGTGACCAGCGCCCATCTCCGCACCAACGGCACCTCCCTCCGCACCGCCAAACCTGGCCGTGACGCTTCCAGCCCCGCTCGTGACGACGACTAAACCGGGGTGTGAGCGGGCGACCTAACCCCCCGTCCCCCTTCCCGACACGGGAAGGGGGTGCCCTAACACGCACTTTCCTTGCTGTGTCTGACTTTGATTTGGGTTCCCTCCGCTCTGTTTTACGAAACCGGGAGGCAGAGTAAATCGTTCCATTCCACGTAAAACGGGGCTGAGCACAACGAGGCGATTACTTGTTGGTCCCCCCTTCCCGGTGAGCGCAGCGAACGAAATTCATTGCGCGGAAGCGATGAATTTGGACTGCCCGAAGGGTGACCTTTCCGGGAAGTCGGGGACGGGGGAGGATAGGTCGCCTGCTCACGCCGACAGCATAGCAGCAGGGTAAAACAGAAGTGTCACCGTACAGCAGGCAGGTACTGGTCGTTATAACCGTGCCGTGAAGGCATAGTATCGAAGGGGAGGAAGCTGAAATCGTGACACCGCAACAGACTATTCGCGCCCTGGCTGCGCATGTGAAGGCCGCAGTCGTTCCGCATTTGGGGACATGGAGGGCGCGTAAGGTGACGGGCATCGCAGCGAGTGGGGATGCGACCTTCGACATCGACGATATAGCCGAGGCGGCGGTCGAAGCGTACATTCAGGAGAACGATCTGAATGTCGCCTACTACTCGGAAGATCGCGGACTGGTACATCCTTTTCCTGGCCGGACGCCGGAAGGCATTCTGATTATCGACCCGATTGACGGCACGCGCGGGGCGATTGCCGGTCTGGAATCGTGCGTCGTTTCGGTGGCATGGACGGCCTACAGCGCCGCGCCGACCATGGGGGATGTGCTGTACGGCGCGATTACGGAGATCAAGGGAGATCTGACGCTGTCCGCAGTGCGGGGGCAGGGCGTGGAGATCGTGGATAACAGCGGCAGGCTGCGAGAGCCGTCTCCGCTGCCGACGACCGAGATCGACACGATGGCCTGCTCCATCGAAGTGGTCGGTGCGCCGATGCAGCGTATCTTCACGGCTCTGAACGACCTCACCAGCCGGACTACCGTGCGCGGCGGCCTCTTCATTTTGAACAGCAGTGCGTTTGAACTGACGCGCCTGGTCACCGGGCAGATGGCGGGAATCATCGACGTGCGCAATCGCCTCCTGCGCGACTATCCGACCCTGCGCGACGAGTTCGTCACCTACGGCGGCGGCAGACTGCTGTGTCTCTATGGTTATGACATCGCGGCGGCAGGACTGATCGCCCAGGAAGCGGGCTGTGTCGTTACAGACGCCTGGGGCCGCTCGCTCGACGATTGGAATCTGCTGGATACGACGGAGCCTAACTTTGGCTCGCTGCTCGCCGCCTCCAATCCCACCCTGCACGCGCAGCTGCTGGAGACCGTAAATGCAGGTTTCGCTGCCTATCGTGTCTAATACCATGCAGACAGGGGAAGAATACCGGGCTTGAATTGACAAGTTGGGGCGTCTCTGTTATCATGTCGGAAACGAACGACGAAAGGTATCTCATCGTGTCGGTCAACTCCGAAACAACTCTGGCCTCGCGTCCGAATCGAACATTCCAGATCGCTCCACTCATCAATTTGATCGCGCCGCTCTGCTTTCTCTTTGTTCTGGGGATCGTGCTCTCCATTCTGACCCCGCACTTTCATGACCGGGACAACCTCAAAAATATTCTCCTGCAGGCGGCGGCAATCGCCATCCTCGCCTGCGGGCAGACGGCTGTCATCATCTCCGGGAACATCGACCTCTCGGTGGGAGCCATGATGGCTCTCTCCGGCATCTGCGCAGCAGACGCCATGGCGAATCATGGTGTGGGTATTCCTGGTGCGGTGCTGATCGCCTGTGTGGTAGGTCTCGCGGCGGGCGCGGTGAACGGGTTTATTACCTCGGTCGGAAAAATCCCCTCCTTCATCGTGACGCTGGGCTCGATGGGGATCTACTATGGGCTCGGAGGCATCGTCTCCAAATCGCAGAATATCGGCGGACTGCCCCCTGCCTTTACCGATTTCGGTTCGGCGGAACTGTTCGGTGTGGAAACGAAAGTGGGCGTTGTCGGTCGGGACGGCATTCCTTATATCATCCTGGTCATGATCGGGGTGGCAGTCGTCTCGCATATCCTGCTGACCCGCACTCGCTGGGGACGGTCGCTGTTCGCGATCGGCGGAAATGCCGAGGCCGCCCGGCTGTCGGGGGTGCGTCTGCCGAAAACGATCACAGGCGTTTTCGCCTTCTCCGGTCTGCTGGCCGGGATCGCCGCGCTCGTCAATGTTGCGCGCTCCAGTGTCGCGGCGCACGACGCGGGCACAGGCTACGAACTCTATGCAGTCGCCGCGACCGTCATCGGCGGCACGTCGCTGTTCGGCGGGCAGGGCGGCGTCATCGGAACCATTATCGGTGCGCTGCTGATGTTCACGATCCGCAACGGCTGCGCGCTTATGAATATCAAACCGGAAGTGGAACGCGCGGTCATCGGGGCCGTCGTTATTCTCGCCGTGCTGTACGACCGCTATGGACAGCCGTTCTTCCGACGGCTGCTGGCGAACAGGGAGGGTGCCGGTGCGCACTAAATTTTGGGTGGGTGCGGGCCTGACCGCGCTGCTGCTGGGCGCACTGCTTACGCAGCCTCTTGTGGCGCAGAACTGGCCACAGCCGGCTGGACCGAACGGCACCTGGCGGCTTGGGGCTGGCAATGCGCCCTCGTTCTGGAGCGTCGCGCTCAACAAAAACATCGTCTGGCGTTCGCCCATGCCGAGCGGAGGGCAGGGCGGCATCATCAAATGGGGCGACCGCCTGTTTTTGACGACCTTCCCAGAGTACAAAGCCGGAGATCCGAAATTCAGCGCGACGATCCAGGGACACTGTCTGGACGCGAAGACGGGGAAGATCCTCTGGTCCGTCACACTGACCGGAGAGAACGCCAGTCCGCTCATGTATGCCTACAGCGACTCCACCTCGTGGACGCCAGTCACCGACGGCAGACATGTCTGGTTCTTCAACTGTTCGGGCGAGATGGGCTGTTGGGACTTCGCGGGGAACGAAGTCTGGCGGCGCAAATTCCTCGCGCCCGGTGAGCCGTTCAACAAGCAGCATGAGCCGATGCTGTTCGGCAATACCCTCATTTCGATGGAGCCGCTGGCTCCTGACGAACCGAAATATCGCGCCGACCGCACAAACTGGCACTATCTGCGCGGCATCGACAAGACGACCGGCAAAACCCTCTGGACCGCCGAGGACGCTTCGACATACTACTGCACCTCGGTGTTCGGGAGACTGCCGGACGGTATCCCCGCCATTCTCCACGGGCGCGGCGGCCCGCACGACGTTCCCGAGCGGCCCATCGGCATCAGCCTGACCAGCCTCGCACCAGGGCACGAAGGCGAAACCCTCTGGCGTTACACGCCGGAAGACCTCCCCGGTGGACCGGTAGACGGCACGACTTTCCAGGCGCTCTACACCATGACCTGGGACGAGAAATACGCCTACTGGTTCCGCCATGCCCCGGAGGAGTCGCATCTGGTCTTCGATGCCAAGACCGGCAGACTGCTGCGCACGCAGTCGCTTATCCGGGAGGTGGACTTTCGGCAGTGGGATCCAGTGGCGCAGAAGTATATCGTGCATAAGAACGTCAATATCCGGGACATGCACGATTTTTCTCCCAGTGTCCCGCTCAAAGCGAACGAGGTGCTGCATGTCTTCCCAAACTGGCATGCCAACATCGCAGCCTACGGCTATCACTACTTCTTCACCTCGACCGGGCATCGGCGCAACGGCCACGCGCCGCCCGGCCTGAGCGGCCCGTCGCACTGTATCGGGCGCGTGAATGTCGAAACCGGCAAAGTCGAGTATCTGGAAGTTCCGGTGACCGTGATCCGGAAACCTGGGCAGCCTGATCGGCCCATCTACGGCATCGCTCAGACGACCAGGACGACCGACAACAACGGTCATGAACTGGCTCCGGAAGACCGCTCGCGCACGGACGGCTGGCAGGTTCCCGCCTTCTTCGGCAGCCCCATCGCGATCAACGGTAAAATCTACATGAGCACCATGCTCGGCATCACCTATGTCATCGACGGCAGAGCGAAAGTGCTCGACGCAAAGGCGCTGCTTGGCGTCAGCGATCTTGGCCCCTCGGGCGAGACCTGGAGTCTCAACTCGCTCAGTTACAGCGACGGCCGCCTCTACAACCGCAGCCTCAAAGAGGTCGTCTGCATCGGAAAATAGATCCTGCTGGCACAGCAGGACGACATGAAAAGTCAAGGGCTTATTACCCCAGAATCAGGGACATCCCGTTTGCAAAAAGCAGTGGCTTTGTGCCTGCGAAGGCGGTCACTCGGCGCGAAGCGCCTCTAGCGAAGGAATTCATTCCATCGTTTTCTTGACGTCACGAAGGAGAGACATACACATGCGTAACTGGATGCGCTTCGGCGGTTTGATGGCGGCCACGGCGCTGAGCCTGACCACACTCGGCTGTCCCAAAGACACGCCACCGCCCACCGACACCGGAACGTCAGGCACGAAGCCTGCCGGACCCACCGCAGCTGCGGGCAAAAAACTCAAGATTTCGGTCATTGTCAAAGGCACGGCGAACTCGTTCTGGAAGACCATGCAGGCTGGAGCGGAGGCTGCCGGTAAAGAGGACAATGTAGAAATTCTCTTCGATGGCCCCACGCCCGAAGGCGACATTCAGAACCAGATCAATCTGGTCGAGACGCAGATTACCAATCAGGTCGATGGTCTGGTGCTGGCGGCGACCGACACGACCGCCCTCGTAAAGCCGGTGCAGGAAGCGGCCAAGAAGGGCATTCCGGTCGTTATGGTGGACAGTGGGATCACCGACACCACGACGCCGGTCTGTTACATCGCGACCGACAACGTCAAAGGCGGGCAGATCGCCGCCGACAATCTCGCAAAAGCGATCGGCGAAAAGGGCAAGGTCGCGCTGCTCAGCATGGTCAAAGGCGCGGCCTCCTCGGATCAGCGGGACCAGGGTTTTCTGGAAGGCATCAAGAAGTATCCCAACATCCATCTCGTCGCCACACAGTACACACAGAACAAAGTCGAAACTGCGGTAGATGCGACGACCAATATCCTGACCGCGAATCCCGATCTGGTCGGCATCTTTTCCACCAGTGAGGCCAACGGAGTCGGCGCGGCGAACGCACTCAAACAGCGCAAAATGAACGGTAAAATCTCCCTGATCGCCTTCGACTCCTCAAAAGAGGAAGTGGCCGCGCTGGAGGACGGGACGATTCTCGCGCTGATGGTGCAGGACCCGTATCAGATGGGGTATAAAGGGGTCAAGACCATTGAACAGGCGCTTAAGAAAGAGCCGATCGCCACGAAAACGATGGACAGCGGCCTCAAAGTCGTCACCAAGCAGAACATGACGGACCCCAACATCATGAAACTGCTGCCGCCGAAGTAGCATTTTCAAGCGGAAGAAAAGCAGCATTCTCACGCGTAAGAAGATGTATATGCCGCAACAACTCGACGATGGCGTTGTCATAGCTAATATGTCAACGCTATCACGCTTCTAGGATTGAGGGAAAGAACCATTGGGCAAGAAGACGACGCATAATTTGTGCGGCGGAGCAGTCTCCGGCGCCATCGTGAGCGGAATGCTGCTCCTGCTGTGCGGCGCAGTCGGCCATGCGGCGGACGAGCCGAAAGCGGTGACGGCCGAGCAGGCCACATTCTTCGAAAGCAAAATCCGACCTCTGCTGGCGACGCACTGCTATGAGTGCCATGGCGGCGCGGAATCTCGCGGCGGCCTGAAGCTCGATTCCATGGAAGCCCTGCTGAAAGGCAATGCCCACGGTCCCGCTCTCGTCGTCGGTGACCCGGACAAAAGCGCCCTGCTGAAAGTGGTGCATTACGATGGTGCGATCAAGATGCCGCCGACCGGCAAACTGCGCCCGGAAGAGATCGCGGCCCTGACTGCCTGGGTCAAGATGGGAGCGCCCTGGCCCACGATGAAGGGTGCTGGCGCTGCCACCAATCCCGGACAGGCGCCCGATCTGGTTCTGACGCCTGCACAGAAAAATTTTTGGTCGTTCCGCCCGATCGTAAAACATGCGCCGCCGAACGTGAAAAATTCGGCCTGGTGTCTCTCTCCCCTCGATCGTTTCATTCTGGCAAAGCTGGAAGAGAAGGGGATGAAGCCCGCTCCATCCGCCGATCGTCCCACCCTCATTCGCCGCGCCTACTTCGATCTGATCGGTCTGCCGCCAACCCCTGAACAGGTTGTCGCCTTTGTCGGCGACAAAGCGCCCGACGCCTGGGCCAAAGTCATCGACAGTCTGCTTGCGAACTCCCACTACGGCGAACGCTGGGGCCGCCATTGGCTCGATCTGGTGCGCTACTCCGACTCGAATGGCCTGGACGAGAATGTTGCCTTCGCAAACGCCTACCGCTATCGCGACTACGTGGTCGACGCCTACAACAAAGATGTGCCGTACAATCTGTTTATGACCGAGCAGCTGGCAGGCGACCTGATGCCTCCTGCCGATCCAGAGACTCAGAACGCGCGCGTGACAGCCACGGGCTTCCTCTCGCTGGGCGCGAAAGTGCTCGCGGAGCCGGACAAAGAGAAGCTGGTCATGGACATCGTGGATGAGCAGATCGAGGTGACCAGCAAGGCCTTCATGGGCCTGACCGTCGCCTGCGCCCGCTGCCACAACCATAAGTTCGACCCGATTGCCACCAAAGACTACTATGCGCTCGCGGGCATCTTCAAGAGCACCAAGACGATGGCGAGCCTGAACACCGTCGCGATGTGGCAGGAGCGTCCGCTCCTGAATCAGCAGAGTCAGACGGAGATGGCGGAGCATGAGCGAAAGATCAAAGAGGCTGAGACGGCGCTGAACGCCGTTAAAGGCCAGGCCAACGCCGCCCTGCTGGCGGAGTTCCACAAAGACAGCGGCAAGTATCTGCAGGCCGCCTGGGAACTTGCGCAACAGGCCGAGCCGATCTCTATTGCGGAAACCCCGGTGAAACCCGGCGATCCGGCGCGGATCGAAATTCTGGCGACGAAATTCAATCGTGGCAACGTTAACCGCGATACGGACAACTATGGCAAGGGCATTGGGGTCATCAACAATGTCACCACTCCCGACGTTGCCGAGTACGATGTGAACATCCCGACTGCCGGAAACTATCAAGTGGAACTGCGTTACGCCTCTGGAGAGAGCCGTCCTGTCCATCTGGTTCTGAACGGCAAACTGGTAAAAGAGGATGCGGCTGGCAAAATCACGGGCAGCTTCTTCCCCGATGGCCAGAAATGGGAACTGCAGGGCGTCTTTCCGTTCAGCCAGGGCAAGAACGTTTTCAAGATCGAAAGCGCGATCGCCATTCCGCACTTCAACAAGATACTGATCGTGCCCGTGAAAAGGCGTCCCGACAGCGCTCCAATCCGCACCGCCGAGCAGATCGCTGCTCAGTACGGTGTCAATGTTTCACTCGTTCGGCACAGTGTGCGCTTCCTGGGCGATGTAAAGTCCGATCCGTCTAAATTCGCTGCTGTCGATCTGGAGTCCGCTGTCAGTAAGTTTGCCGCGCGTGTCACTGTGCCAGACAAGCCGGACGAACTCTATTCGGACAGTCTGAAAAAGCAGGTGGCCGCCGCAGATAAGAAGTTCCAGGCCTTTAAGACCAACGAGATAAAACCGCCGATGGTCATGGCAGTGGAAGAGGGCAAAGTCGAGGACTGTCGTGTGCATGTCCGTGGCGATACGCAGAGCCTGGGCGATGCCGTCCCGCGTCACTTCCTCACCGTGCTTGGCGGCGACAAGATCGTTGCCAAACCGGGACAGAGCGGCCGTCTGGAACTGGCCCAGTGGCTGTCCAATCCCGACAATCCGCTCACGTCGCGCGTGGAGGTAAACCGCATCTGGCAGGGCCATTTCGGTAATGGGATCGTCAAGACGTCCGAGAATTTCGGCCTGCTGGGCACCCCGGCGACGCATCCCGAACTGCTGGACTGGCTGGCGCGCACCTTCACCGAGCAGGGCTGGAGCGTGAAGAAGCTGCACCGGCTGATCATGCTCTCGAACACCTATAAGATGAGCACGGTCGCCGATCCCAAGTCCGCCATACTGGCCGATAAGTTCGACACGGAAAATACCCTGCTGTGGCACATGCCGCGCCTGCGCCTGGATGCGGAGCCGTTCCGGGACTCCATCCTGGCGGTGTCTGGGGATCTCGACCTGACGATGGGCGGCAGCCTGCTGACCATCGCCAATCATGACTACGTGACCAACGACCAGTCCGGCAACGCGGCACAGTACAACGCCCACCGGCGCGGCATCTACCTGCCGATCATCCGCAATGCGCTGTACGATATGTTCCAGGCGTTCGACTTCGGTGACCCGACAATGGTCAACCCGCACCGCGCTATGACCACGGTCGCGCCGCAGGCGCTCTTCGTGATGAACAGCCCGTTTGTGCTGGAGCAGGCGAAGGTTTTCGCGGGGCAGCTTCTCGACCAGAAAACGCTCTCCGATACCGACCGCGTGAAACTGGCCTATATGCGTGCCTACAGCCGTCCGGCGACTTCGGAAGAGGCACTGAAGTGCCAGAACTTCCTCGCGAAATACGGTGACAGTCTGACCGCCTTGGAGCCCGATCCGGCGAAACGCCGACTGCGGGCCTGGGCAAGCCTGTGCCAGATCATTCTGGCCTCCAACGAGTTCCTGTACGTCAACTGATCCTTATGGGAAGATTCGCAATACCGTGCGTGGGGGCAGGGCGGTGATACCGCGCCGAGCAGAGGAAGAGAGCAAATCCATGGGAAACCATTTCATACAGCCGACGACACGCCGTGAGATGCTGACGCAGTGCAGTGTGGGGTTCGGTATGCTGGCGCTGGCTGGCCTGCTGAGCGAAGAGGAGGCTCGAGCTGTGGGGGTCTATAAGAACCCACTGGCTCCGAAAGCGCCGATGTTCCCAGCCAAAGCCAAGCGCGTGATCTATCTCTTCATGCACGGCGGCCCATCTCAGGTGGATACGTTCGACCCGAAGCCTCTGCT
>JAYTGR010000763.1:0-3730 GCA_043733205.1 Chthonomonadaceae bacterium | reverse complement strand
CGACGATGCCCAGCAGGAGCAGAGGACGCCCATATCGCGTGAAGGGGCTGGTGGTGGGCTGCAGGGCCGCGACGCCTGTCTGAGGAGCAGGCACGTTCAGGAGCACGGCCCCGTTGCAGGCCGACGAGGCCAGATAACAGATGAGAGAGAGTATCGTCAGGATGGCGAATGCTGTCATGTCTCGACCTCGTGCCGCAGCAGCGGGGAATCGGATCTGCCGGCCGCGATCGAAACCGGTGCCGGCGGCTCTTCCGGTCTAAAATCCGCTGACATCGCAGGAGGAACTGCAGCCGGGCCTGCTTCCGCCTCCAGCTGGAAGATCTCCCGAGCCGCCGTCAGCAGATCGTAGGTTTCGACCTCCGTCTTCCCCTGCGGCAGGGCGGCGGACGTCTCTCGTTTCAGGCGCAGGATAGGCTCCTTCGCGAATTTGGTGGACAGGGAGCGAAGCGCCGCTTCGACCTTTTGCCATTCGCGCTCCGTCAGGCTGTCCGCCAACTGCGAGCGCAGCAGCGCCATCTCCTCTTCCCGAATACGATCCAGTTTTTGCCGGAGCAGGGTGATGACGGGCGCGGCTTCCCGGTTGCGATACCACTGGATAAATTTCGCGCACTCCTCGGCCAGTATCGATTCGGCCCGGCCGACCTCACTGCGCCTGCCGTGCGCCTCCTGCGCGACAACGGCCTGCAGATCATCGATATTGTAGAGGAAAACATTGTCCAGACTCAGCACATCCGCATCGATGTCCCGAGGCACGGCGATGTCGATCAGGATGAGCGGATTGCCGCGTCGTTTGCGCAGCACCGGAGCCAGTGTCGCGCGCGTGATGATCGGATGAGGGGCGGCCGTCGAGGCGATGACGATGTCGGCGCGGCGCAGTTCGTCGGGAAAAGCGTCGTAGTGGATGGCCCGCCCGCCAAGTTTCACAGCCAGCGTCTCGGCTCGGGCGTAGGTTCTGTTGGCGACGATGACGGAAGAGACGCCGCTGTTACGAAGATGCCGGGCGGTGACTTCGCTCATTTTGCCTGCACCCAGTATCAGCACACTCGCGCGGTTTAGCTCTCCGAACACTTTGCCTGCAAGATCGACGGCGGCATGGCCGATAGAAAAAGCGCCGCGGCCCAGACCGGTCTCCGACTGCGTGCGGCGGCCTGCGCTGATGGACTGCTGAAAGAGCCCCGTCAGCGTGCTGCCGATCGTGTCTGCCCCCTGCGCGGCTCGCAGCGCCTCTTTTACCTGACCCAGGATCTGGGCTTCGCCCAGCACCAGCGAATCCAGTCCGGCGGCCACATGCATCAGATGCATGGCCGCTTCCCGATCGTGCCGCAAGTAGAGATAGGGGGCCAGTTCGGCTTCCGAAACGCGGTGATATTCGGCCAGATGCCGAGTGATCGATTCGTAGGCGGCAGAAAGATGGGGGACATCGATCAGCGCATAGACCTCCATGCGGTTACACGTGGAAAGAATCACGACTTCGCGGACACCGGGGCGTTCGGAGGCAGACAGGAGCGCGTGCGGCAGCTGTGTATCGGAACAGTTGACTCGTTCGCGAACGGCGATAGGCGCGATATGATGGCTTAAACCAACGAGTACGAGATGCAATCTCAGGCTCCACAGGGCATTACACACGCAGGACAGTGTCTACAATCCCGGCTGCGATCGCGTGCGCGGCCTCTCTGTCACCAGCCTTCAGTCGTTCCAGCAGGAGCGGCTCTGCAGCGAGCAGTTCGGCGAGGGCACGACGGCGCAGGGCCGTCACCAGGGTCTTACTCTTTATATAGAGCCGAAACTGCCCGAGGAGTTCCACATAATCCGCATATTCCGGTCCAAACCGGGTTTCTATCTCGGCTGCGAGGCGTGCTGCCAGCATCGGATTGGCCCCGCCGGTGGAGATACTCACACACAGATCTCCCCGCCGGACGACCGAAGGCACGATATAGTCGCCATCGTCCGGCGCGTCGGCGGCATTGACGGGAATCCGCAAAGCCTGCGCGTCGGCAACGACACAGGCGTTCACCGCGCGCGAGTCTGTCGCGGCCACAGCCAGCACGACGCCTTCGAGAGCGGAAGAATCATAGACGCCCTGGCGATACTCGATAGCGCTGTGCTCGGCCTGCATCTGCAGCGCTGGGGTGAGCGCAGGACTTACGACGCGGACAGCGGCGCCAGCCTCCTGCAGACCGAGCACTCTGCGCTCTGCGACCGCTCCGCCGCCGACCACCAGGCAGGGCCTGCCGACGAGGTCAAGGTAGATGGGGTAGTACCGAGGCATCGCGGCGCGCTACTTCTGCTTCTGCCGCGCTGAGGCGGAAGCGGACCCGGAGGCGTCCTGCGGTTCCGCCTGAGAGGTCGGAATGTGCTCCGACACCCTGGCAGTCACCTGGTGCGGCAGGCCGTCACTGTCGGCCTCGTCCGCCGTGGAGAGATGATATGAGAGCACTGCCAGTTCCTGCAGGAAAGAGACATTGCGCACAAAGACGTGATCGGGCACCCGCAGGAGCACCGGCGCGAAGTTCAGGATCGCCCGAATACCGGCCTCCACCAGAAGTTCGGCAACGTGCTGCGCAGAGGTCGCCGGGACGGCCAGAATCGCGATCCGCGCCTGAAGCTCCGCGTTTACGGCGGTGATACGGTGAACGTCATGGATCGTCAGTCCCCATAGGTGCTGTCCGATCTTGGCGGCATTGTTATCGAAAACGGCGACCAGATTGAAATGATGCTCTTTCAATCCGGGGTATCCGACCAGAGCCGAGCCGAGATTACCAGCCCCAACCAGGACGATACGCTGCTCACTGTCGATCTTCAGAATGCGGGCGATGCGTCTCTTCAGTTCCGGAACGTTATAGCCGACGCCCGGCTTCCCGAACTCGCCAAAATAGGGATAAAAGACAGATAGATCCTTGCGAAACTGGGCTGCATTGATCCCCGTTTGGCGCTCGACTTCGGCGGAAGAGATCGTATCTACCCCGGACTGTTCCAGATCGATGAGGAAGCGCAGGTAAGTTGCCAGGCGTTCCAGCGTAGGCACGGGAACTCGCCCGTTGCTATTAGGGTTCAAATTCGCCACCTTATCGCACCAGACCGCACCGGTAAACGGGGGCAAGCTGCCAGGAAGTTCGAAGCCATGAGATGCATTTATGATACCTGATACCCCGGACAAAAGGTCAAGCACATTGTGAAATTCGTTACAAATGCCTGTTTATGCAGGGAAAGTGCGCCGTGCAGATTTCGATTAGCACGAACGGAGAAGCGTTGGCGTCGCCTGCTGGACTATAATGCTGAAACCAGACCAGTGTGGGAAGCGTCTTACTATGTGTTATGGCGACATACCTGCCTCTGACAAGGAGACCCGACAATGAGCATGATGCCTGCAGACAGAACCTCAGAATGGCGCAAAATCTTCGACCGTTTTGGCAGTCTGGATGGCTCTCGGCGGCCAAAACCGACCTCTCTGCCACTCTCAAGCAAGAGCCGAGCGGTCACTGGAACGTCACCTTCGTCAGCCATCTCGAACTGCCGGATGCTCCTCCCACCCGTGAAAACCCTGTCGGTATAGATGTAGGTCTTGCGTCTTTCCTCACTCTCGATAGTGGGGAGAAGGTCAAGCCTCCCAAGTTCTACCGCAAAGGGGATCGCAAACTACGAAGGGCACAGCGCAAACTCTCCCGATGCAAGAAGAACAGTCACAATCGACAGCAGGCAAAGAAACGGGCTGCCCTCTGTCACGCCAGAG
>JAYTGR010000762.1:0-1178 GCA_043733205.1 Chthonomonadaceae bacterium | reverse complement strand
GGCTGTTAACGCCAGCTACGATATCACCCTGGCTCTCTTTACTTACGCGATACCGCGTAATGGGGTTTCCGGTGAAGGCGTTTTTGGGGTCGTCGATCGGTTTGCCGCCATCGTCCCTGCCGTCGGGGCCGATACTGTAGAGCACATACTTCTCGCCTGCGGTGCGATAGACGAAGGAGCCTCGCAGCGCGAATAGATCGTCAGGCACCTTCTTCAAATAGGACGGCACAAGTTCTGCCAGCGATGCCGGATAGCGGCCGTGTTCCAGGCGGTAGGCATGCAGTGCCAGGGCAGTCAGCAGCAGACCGTTCTGCGTCTCTGCCTTGACTTCCGCGAACCGCACACTGGTGAAAACGGGAAACAGCATCCGATTGACGGGATCGGAGGGCAGCGGCAGCGGAGGCAGTTTGGCGGCGTACGGCTGGCGGGCCTGCTCCGCAGTGGCATCCATTATTTCGGTATAGTTCTGCAGGATACGTTTTTTGCCGTAGAGCAGATAGAACGCCATGGAATAGCGCTGCGCGGCCGGGAGGCCCATTCCTGCCATGCCGTCCGCATTGGAGAGCGCAGTGCGAAAAGTGACGGCATGCAGCGACTCTTTAAGGCCCGCCTGTCCCATCCATTTCTCTTCCTGGACGGTGTCGGCATAGGGGATATGCCGCTCCATAAGGGTCTGAAGCCGCTGCGCCGCCGTCCGCGACTGCGCAGCGTTCAGATGCTCCACGGTCTTCCACATCGCCTTCTGCCCGATCGCCGCGCAGGCGTCGCCGACAAGCTTGGCGATCACCACTCCCCCACGCGGCACGTCTTCGCCCAGCCGGATCGCATCGAGCGCACTGTCGCCTGCCCCGCTCCAGTCGCCGCGTGCGCCGCGCACCTGACTCTGCACAGCCAGCAGACGCGCCAGACGGCGATCGTTCGCAAAATAGGGAAACAAAGTGGCGAACGAACGGGCGGGCGGATTTCGGTATTCGTAAGCGAACCCCTGATGCAGCGTCTGCAGGGGGGCTGCATTTTGCCGCACCACCGCCTCTTTCTGCTCCAGCGTCAGAGAAACGGTCGGTTTCACCGCGAGGGCATCGTCGATCTGTTTAGTATTGACCACCCCACGCCCTGCCGCCGTATAGCAGTCGAAAGCGTTGGGACTGGGCATGACAGGATTAGGCACCACGAGGACA
>JAYTGR010000761.1:0-1179 GCA_043733205.1 Chthonomonadaceae bacterium | reverse complement strand
ATCCTGCGTTTTCGAAATAACGGCGGTTGCCACGTAGTTTTCTCCTTGTGCTCAATCCTCTGACAGCTTAAAGCGGCTGCTGGCTGCGAGGTCGTTTTCTGTTGGGGCATCCCTTCCCTCTGATCGAAGCGAACGTATCAGGGAAGGGGAGGGGGGTTAGGTTCCCTAAACAATAGGCTCGGCGACAAGGTCGTACGGCCGTGCTTCCACTACACGGGTGCGGATAAAGCTGCCCGGCTTGGCGAAGCAGCGGCGCACCAGCACCTGCCCATCCACCTCCGGCGCATCCCGGAAAGAGCGCCCGACGGCGGTCGTGACGTCCTGCGGCGAACGGCCCTCGATCAGCACCTCCAGCTCACGTCCGACCCAGCGCTCATTGCAGGCGAGCGAAATCGCCTGCTGACGCTGCATCAGGGCGTCCTTGCGGGCGCGCTTGGTGCGGGACGGAACTTTGGGCGTCATGGCCGCGCTGGGAGTGCCGTCCTCGACGGAGTATTCGAAGACGCCGACCCGGTCGAACTGCGCCTCTTCGACGAAGTTCTCCAGAGTGGCGAAATGCTCCTTCGTCTCGCCGGGAAAACCGACGATGAAGGTGGTGCGGATGGCGACATCGGGCGCGGCGGCGCGGAAGTCGGCGAGCAGCTTCAGGTAGCCCGCGTTCGACATAGGACGCCGCATTTTGCGCAGCATCTCGTCGTCGGCATGCTGCAGCGGCATATCGATGTAGTGACAGACTTTCGGGGTCGTGGCGACAGCCTCGATAATGCCCCGGTTGACACGCGACGGATAGCAGTAGAACAGCCGTATCCAGTGGATGTCGTCTACCTGAGACAGTTCCCGCAGCAGCTCCGGCAGACGCATCTTACCATAGAGATCGTAGCCGTACTGCGTGGAATCCTGAGCGATCAGGTTGAGTTCCCGCACCCCGGCGGCGGCCAGCTGCGCGGCCTCTTCGAGAATACGCTCGATCGGCTTGCTGACGTGCCCGCCCCGGAACGAAGGGATGGCGCAGAAGGTGCAGGCGTGGTCGCAGCCCTCGGAGATCTTGAGGTAGGCGGTCCAGGGCGCGCCGAGCCGCACGCGCGTCGGCGTATCCACCCAGCGGTGGTGCGGCTTCTCTCCGATCTGCATCAGCTGGTCGGTTCGGATCAGCGACTGTCCGACGACATTGCCGATCTC
>JAYTGR010000760.1:0-10001 GCA_043733205.1 Chthonomonadaceae bacterium | reverse complement strand
AACTGGGAATCAACTTTTACGATACCGCCAATGTCTACTCCGACGGCACCAGCGAAGAGATCCTCGGGCGCGCCGTTCGGGACTTCGCCAGGCGTGATGAACTGGTCATCGCGACCAAGGTGCATGGCAGGATGCATGCCGACGTCAACGGCGCGGGCCTCTCCCGCAAAGCCATCATGACCGAGATCGACGCCAGTCTCCGGCGGCTCGGTATGGACTATGTGGACCTCTATCAGATTCACCGCTGGGACAAGGCCACTCCCATCGAAGAGACGCTGGAAGCCCTGCACGATGTCGTCAAAGCCGGTAAGGCGCGCTATATCGGCGCCTCCTCGATGTACGCCTGGCAGTTCTGCCAGGCCCTGCAGCTTGCCGACCGTCACGGCTGGACCCGCTTCGTCTCCATGCAGAACCACTACAACATGCTCTATCGAGAAGAAGAGCGCGAGATGATGGGCCTTTGCCAGGCGGAGGGCGTCGGCGTGATCCCCTGGAGCCCCGTGGCGCGCGGCCGGCTGGCGCGTCCCTGGGAGACCGACGTCGCTACCAAGCGCGCCGAAACGGATGAGTTCGGCAGGACGCTCTATACCAAGATGGAAGATGCCGATAAGAGCGTCGTGGAGGCGGTTGGCGCAGTCGCAGAGGCGCATGGGGTTCCAAGGGCGCAGATCGCGCTGGCCTGGCTGCTGGCGAAGCCAGGGGTCACGTCGCCCATTGTCGGGGCGACCAAACCTCATCATCTGGAGGATGCGGTCGCCGCGCTCGATGTAAAGCTCTCGGAGGCCGAGATAGCGGCGCTCGAACAGCCCTATCTGCCGCATCCGGTCGCCGGATTCGCGTAAGGCGCTCAGCTCCCCGCAGGCTTTTGGGGCCGGACGCCCCAGAGGCTGCCGGTCGTCTGAATCGTCCGTTTCCAGCTGCATGGACTGCCGGTTTTGATGCGGCGCAGGACCCGCAGAGCGCGCTGGGCGTAGACGCTGTTGGGGCCTGCGCCGTTGTACCGGCCCCACATCCGGCTCAGCCGCACCTCCTCACTGCCCGCCCGGCATGCCGTTTCGGACCGATAGTGGTGGGCGAGATAGTTCGAGCCCATCCAGATATTGTCCTGAATACCGTGGGGGTTGCGGTTTGTGTTCGCGTAGAAGTCGGAGACGGTGTTCGGGTACATCTGCATGACGCCGATACAGGGACCGGCGTTCATGTCGAACTCACTTTCGACGACCGCCGTCGCGGAAACGACATAGGGCGAGACTCTATTTTCCCGGGCGCTCTGCACGATGTCGGATGCCACCGACCAGGCATAGCGGCTGCCCTTTTCCGGCCGGAGGGTTTGGATGAGCGCGGCGATCTGAGGCAGGGCAGGATCGCGCGATACAGCGCGTTTGTGTGTCGAGTTTCGGGTGGAAACCGTCGCCAGCGCGCACGATGTCAGTCGCGGCGGAAGTGCGGCCGGGCGTCCCGGCCCAACGAGATAAGCAAGCGTGATGGCTCCAACAGTCCCAATAACTACCAGACGGTTTCGCTCGGTGCTTGCCCATTCGAGTCTTTTCAGCATTGATCTCTCCTTTGGGCGATACCTGTACGCACTACGCAGACTGTGCGCGAATGTCAGCATACGCTCGTTTTGCAGTATTAAACGCGCTGTCTGCGGCACCTGAAGAAGAGGAGATAGAGCGGGAGAAACGTTAGAAAACTCTCAGGAGGTTCACAATACGGGTTAAGATGCGGCGTGTATACTATCTCTGATGGGGCGTAATGACCTGTTTTCAGGCGGCCCTGAAAAGAGTGCAGATGCGACGCGAACGGAATACGATGATTTCCCCTGCCGTATCCACGCGGCTTGAAAGCAGTCGCGCTTTTACACTCATAGAGCTGCTTGTCGTGATCGCCGTGATCGCGATTCTGGCCGCGCTCTTATTCCCTAGAAGGGGACACCTTAGAGTTTCATGTCTCCTACGCGGTAAACGGCTGGTTCGAGTATGGAGAACCGCCTGCCCAGGTGGAAAAATCCGCCGAGAAGGTGTATGTGATCGAGAGCACCGACGACGACCATTTCCACTGGTGGAATCTGGGGCGCAAACAGCAGGCCGATCCGTACCTGACGCTCAATAAACTTCCTCAAAAACAGCTCGGCGATCAGACGGCGGTGCTGCGTCACAGCGAGGGATCCAACTATCTGTATGCCGATACGCATGTGAAATGGGCGCGCCTGCCCAGCCTGTGGGGAGTGACACGCGATACCAACGCCTTCTGGCCCTAAAGTGACGCTGCTCTCTCTTCCTCAACGTATCGCGACTGCAGACAGAAGTGGAAATAACATGAATCTGTTCGAGTGCCTGCGCGTCGCTCTGCGCGGACTTTTCAACAACAAGATGCGCACCTTGCTGACCATGCTCGCATGATTATCGGAGTCGGCGTCGTCATCGTCGTGGTCGCCATCGGGGAAAGCGCGACTCAGAACGTCACCGACGCCGTCAACTCTATGGGCACCAACCTGCTCAATGTCACGTCCAACCGCAACCGCCTGCGCATCGGCACCGCCGTCTCCCGCACTTCCGTGGTCTCGACGGCTGCGACAGCCAACACGACGCCGATCAACAGTCTTACGCTGGCAGACGCGATGCGGCGTGTCCTGAACAAACAGGCGCTGAACAATATTCTGATCCGGTGTACGACCCAGGAGATGATGCCCTTTGCACAGGAGCAGGTCTCGGGCTACCTGAGAAACCGGCATCACCTCACCCCGCCTTTCCCCGACAACGACGATTTTCGCATTCGTAACCAAAGCGAACTGATGCAGGCCCAGCAGAGCGTGACAGGCACGATGACAACGCTGCTGAGCTGCGTCGCGGTGATCTCCCTCATCGTAGGGGGCATCGGGATCATAAACATCATGCTGGTCGCGGTCACGGAACGCACTCGGGAGAGAGGCATTCGCAAAGCCATCGGTGCGACCCCCCGCGACATCCTGATGCAGTTTCTGATCGAGTCTGCGATTATCTCGCTGCTTGGCGGCCTGATTGGGATCGGGGTAGGAGGCGCGATGCTGCTGGCGATGGTCGGAGGCTGGAACACCATTGTCAACAGCAAAGCGATTCTCGCTGCCGTCGTGGTGTCGGCAGGCGCAGGCATCTTCTTCGGGATCTATCCTGCAGGCAAAGCGGCAGCGCTGCACCCCCTCGACGCCCTGTGTTCCGAATAGTGCGTCACCAGACCGAGGTCGCCAATATGATCGCAGACAGCGCCGACTGAGCCGATCCGAAATATGCTGCCGCGCCCCTTCGGTTCAGGAGAAAACTTCCGGAGGAGCGCGGCAGCAAGGTTTAGCCGTTGTGCTGGAAGCCCGTGCGGCGGCTGTCGCTGTTGCTGCGGCCGCGATTGCCACTGTTCTGCCCGCTGTTTTCGCCGTAGTGGTACCCATTGCTGCGACTATCGTTGCTGCTGCGGTCGCGGTTGCCGTAGTTTTGGCTGCTGCTATCGCGATAACCGTTTCCGTTGTCGCCGCTGTCGTTGCGGCTGCGGTCGTCCTGTCGGTACCGATCCTGGTTGTCGCGATTGTCATTGCGGTTTCGGTCGCCCTCGCCATACCTGTTGTAGTCGCGGTTATGCCGGTCCCGATCGGCCTGGCTGTAGGCATAGGCTGCGCCGCCTGCCACGACCAGACCAGGCAGTTTGTTCTTCTGTGTCAGCAGCAGCGCGATGGCCGCCGCGCCCAGGCCGAGGGCGGTGTTGCGTTTGCCCTCTTCACTGGCGCGGGCAGCCAGAGGCGCGCAAATCGAAGTGAACCCCACCATTCCGGTGAGTGCGATGGCGGTCAGACTATGTAAACGTTTCATGATGTTCAAGCTCCTTATCAGAACGGTTCCGGTTTGCGGTGCGGAAAGAGTTTGCGCTTCGAGCGATTCACTCTGCAGTTCTGATAGTACAAGGAACGTCTGCTCCTCCGCACCGTGACACTTCGCTGGTAAAAATAGTTTAGCTGTATTAACTAGTATGCCTGTCTCCCACACGCCAGATTTTTACGGTCTTGTCCCAGCTGCCCGTTGCGATGTGTTTTCCATTGGGAGAGAAGGCAATGCTGGTGACGCTGTCCGCGTGCCCGGTCATCCGGTGGAGTTCCTTTCCAGTGAGCGCGTCCCATATTTTGGCCCCGAAAATGGTGTCGTCCACTCCAGCCAGAAGGTTTCCATCCGAAGAGAAGCAGGACGGAGACAAACCGTCGTATTCCGCCAGCATCCGGCCCGTGGCGACATCCCATAGCTTGTTCGTCAGGCCACCCGTTAGGCAGCGACGGCCACTGGCGGAAAACGCCACAAACTTTACGTTCGTCTCGTGCCTGAGGAAGTGCGATACCTGCGGGCCGCGTGGTGACTGCCAGAACTCGACGCGCCCCAGTTCCGTCGCGACCGCGAAATACCTTCCGTCCGGCAGATACGTAAGCCATCGAAACGCGCTTTCCATCTTCCGATCCGGGTTGTCCAGAACGAGAACGGTCTGTCCGGTCTTGACATCGAGCAGACGGGCGGTGCGGCCGTGGAGACTGCAGAGCAGAAACTGTCCGTCCGGAGAGAAGACTATCTGAAGAAATGCCAGCGTCGGATCGCTGAAGCGCAGTGTCTCCTGGCCGGTCATGGCGTCGCAGACGATCAGGCTTTCGCCGCCGACGGCGACACGGGATCCGTCGCGTGACCAGGCCACGGTCGCAGCTTCCATTCCCATCGCTAAATTTAACAATTCTCGGCCGTTTGCGGCATCCCACACCCGTGCCGTACGGTCGGCAGAGACCGTTACAAGGCGCGTTCCATCGGGGGAGTAAGTCAGATCGGAGATGTGGCGCTCATGACCCTGGAGTTCCATGACCGGAGTCAGCGAAGAGACTGCGAGCGGGGGAGAGGGTGAGCGCAGGTGCGGCATCGGCATCGGCACCGTCGTCACCTTACCGCCGTCAAGTGCGACCCATATTGCCTGCTGGGAGGGATCGACGCTCAGGCAGGTAATAGGGTGGCCAGGATCTGCCTGAATCTGCCGGGTGCGATTTCCTGTCTCCGCGCTGTAAAACGCGAGTTCACCGGTCGGCATGCCGCAGACGATTTCGGCCTCGCCGAAGAACGGATTTGTCGGGTCGAGCAGGCGCTCGTATTCCGAGCGCTCGACGATCTCCTCCGTCAGGTCCGGGGCTTCGAGCGCACCGATCCAGCGGCGCTCCCCCGCCTCGACCGCGATCAGTACTAGATTTCCGAACCATCCGTTCGATTCCGCGCGATACGTGAAGTCATGGTTTTCACACACGGCGACCCACTGCGAATCGGGACTGAATACCGGATTGGTCAGGCCCAGAAGCGTAGGTTCGGATGCCTGCAGAGCGTACCGGCCCCGTAATCCTCCCTCGGTCTGGATTTGGTAGAGAAAGAGTGTGCCGCCGCTTGGACTGTTTGCCGCACACGCCAGCCAGCGCCCGTTCGGGCTGAATCGGATGCAGAGGCCCGGCTCACCGGAAAGGACGGTCTGTATCTGCCCGGTCGTCACGTCGAGCAGATAGTCTCCCACTCCGAAGCCGCTCACGGCTATTGTGCCGCCATCGGGCGACACGGCGACGCGATGCGGTTCCGTGCCTATCGGACAGTCGATCTGCCCGACGACTTCGAGGTTCTCCCAGCGCCGCCGTTCCACCCGGTCCGTTCTGCTGACCAGATAGAACTCTTCCCCAGTGGGCGAAACCGCGATGTCCATCCACGTCCTGTCATACTCGGTGACGGCATGAGCCAGCATTCGAGGCTCGTTTCCGAGCGCCCAGCGTGTCAAAACTCCGTTCCCTGTGATGCTGATCGCTTCCGAACGGACCGGATGGGCGATAATTCTTTCGTATGCCATGGTTCTGATTTCCTGCCGACTGCACTATGTTCTGCCCTTAGGAGGTAGATATCTACGGTATCGCGCCGAAGCCAAAACTTTAAAGAGAAGAGGGGGAGGGAGGCCTGTGTCGGCAGGCAGTCTGCCTGCCGACACAGCTGCAGATCAGGGCTGGCCTGCGGCAAGGGCCGCTGCATCGACGATCTCGACCGGCCCGAACTTCTTCAGGCCCTCTTCGATCTGGCTGCGTTCACCGACCGCTATCAGCTGGATGCGATTTCTGCCCATGTATTTGCGCGCGACACGCTGGACATCCTCGGCTGTTACCGCCTGAATGTGGGCGGGATAAGTATCCCAGTAGTCCAGGGGCAGGCCGTTCTGAACGAGGTCCAGGGTCCGGGTGAGGATCGCTTCCGGGCTCTCCAGAGTGCCTGCGAAGCTTCCGACAAGGGATCGCTTCGCACGCTCCAGGTCGGACGGTGCGACCGGATCGTCCTGCAGACGCGCGAATTCACGGAAAAACTCGCGCGTCGCAGGCTCGGTGACCAGCGTGCGGACACTGGCGCTAGCGCCCCATAGTCCCGGCCACTGGCCCGCGCTCAGGGTTGAGTAGGCCCCATAAGTGTAGCCCTTCTGTTCGCGGATATTCTGAAACAGCCGCCCGGAAGAGCCTCCGCCCAGAATGCGGTTGGCCACCGTGAGAGCGATATAGTCCGGGTCGTTCTGGCGTACCGAGAGGCTGCCGAACTGCAGAACGGTCTGGGCCGAACCGGGGCGGTCGATCAGATAGATCTGGGTCTTCTCCTTCGGCGTGAACACGGCTTTCGGCAGGGCCGCCGTTTCAGCGCCGGGTTTCCATCCGCTGAACGCCGCCTCCAGTTTTGTGCGCAGACTCTTCACCTCGACGTCTCCGGTGACTCCCAGAATCGCGCCGTTGGGCCGATAGTAGGCGGCGTGGAAGCCTGCCAGGTCGAGAGGAGTCAGGGACGTGATCGCCGCAGCAGTCGGAGAGGCATGCGCATACGGCGTTCCGCCGTAGTAGACACGGGCCGTGAGGTCCGCTGCGAGCCCGCCCGGACTGGTGCGGCGCTGTGCGATCTGAGACTTCTGCTGGAACTTGAGGCGCTCCAGCCGGTCTGCAGGAAACGCGGGATGGAGCAGGACGTCGGTCAGCAGGGCGATCAGCGCATCGGTGGACTCCGACAGTCCGGTAACACTGATCGTCGCTGTGTCGGCTCCGGCACGGCTGGCTAAGGTCGCGCCCATGTCGGCAGTATTTTCGGCCAGTTTCAGATAGTCTCGCGTTTGAGTGCCTTCGGTCAGCATCGCCGCTGTGGTCTCGGCGACCGCCGATTTCGGCTCGAACAGTGTGCCCGCATGCATCGAAAGCTGCAGGTGTACGGCGGGCAGACGATGGTCCTCCAGAACATAGACTGCGACGCCGTTCGAGAGCCTGAACATCTTCGGCTTCGGCAGACGCACGGACAGCAGATCTTTGGCGACGGGGGCTCTGCCTTTGAGGACCGCACCGCCCGTGTTCGGCGCGCCGCCGGAAGAATCCTGTGCCTGCGCACCGCACGGAATCAGGCCTGCGAACAGCAGAGTGCTCACAGCAGAGAATGCACCTCGACGTTTCGAGCGGGGTGTCGTAAACAGTGCCATCTTACAGACCTGCCTTTCCGTTGGAGGTGTTTGCAGTCAGGAAGAACGGCAGGGCAGGCTCCGATTCTGGAGATGCAATTACCACCGCGCGATTGTCTTTGTTGAGATACTGCTTCGCCACACGCTTGATGTCCGCCGCAGTCACGGCTTCCAGATGCGGCAGATGCGAATTGATACGTCCTGGATCGTTGAAGAAAATGGCGTTTTGCGACAGCTGATTGGCGCGGCCCAACACCGACTGCACTCCTCCTCCTCCCCCACGTCCTCCTCCTCCGACGACGAGCGCGCCTGCCCGCGCCTGAGTCCTTGCCCGCTTCACCTCGGCCTCCGTCACACCGTCCGTCTGAATACGGGCAATCTCGGCATCGAACGCCTTTTCGACGTCATTGGCATTGCCGCCGGGCGGCACCGTTGCCGAGAAGCTGAACAGCCCCGGTCCGCGCCCGCTGCTCATGCGCGCGCTGGCGTTCAGCGCAAGGCGTTTCTCCACGACATCCTGATTCAGCCGGCCCGTGCGGCCCGAACTCAGTATCGCACCCAGCACCTCCAGCGCATACGCGTCGGGGCTGTCGCCCGCAACCGTCTTATAAGCCGCTTCATAGCGCGTCAGTTGTGCGAGGGGGTCGGTCAGCTCTTTGCGCTTCTCACCGTTCAGCGGCGTCTCGGTGAGGTCCGGGGCGGGAGGATCCGGCTGCCGTGCAATCGCGCCGAAATACTTTTCGATCCTGCTCTTCGCCGCCGCCTCATTGAAATCGCCCACCACTGCGATGGCAGCGTTGTTCGGGGCATAGTAGGTTTTGAAGAAAGACTTCACATCGTCCAGCGTCGCCGCGTTCAGATCGGCCATAGACCCGATGGTCGTATGCTTGTAGCCGAAACTGGAGTAGACCATGCTCTGCATCGCCTCGTTCATACCGCCGTAGGGCTGGTTGTCGTAGCTCTGCCGCTTCTCTTCCTGCACGACGGCGCGCTGGTTGTCCAGATTCGTCTGAGTGATGTCCAGCGCATGCATACGGTCGGACTCCAGGAAGAGCGCCAGGTCGAGCTGATTGGCCGGCACAGTTTCGAAGTAGTTGGTGCGGTCGGAATTTGTTGTGCCGTTCATCGTGCCGCCGTTGTCCTGAACGAGCAGCATGTGCTCGCCCTTGCCGACGTTCTGCGAGCCCTGGAACATCATGTGTTCGAACAGGTGAGCGAACCCGGTGCGGCCCTTCCGTTCGTTGCGCGAACCGACATTGTAAGTGACGCTGACGGCGACAACCGGCGCGGAGTGATCGACGGACAGAATGACGCGCAGGCCATTGGACAGCCGGTAATCGGTAAAAATGATCTGCGGCACCCGTGCCCTGGCGTCCGGCGGGTCTGCCTGACATGCCGTGACTCCGCAGAGCGCGGCCGTCGCCACGCTGACTGCGGTGATTCTTGAATGTTTGTGATTCATAAAAATTCCTCTCGACACACTGCTCGGCACACTCTGGAAAATGAGGCCCAGATTCCTGATGAGCCTGGAATCCATAAGAAGGCTCCTCCAGGCACGTCGATATAGTAGTATGCGGTTCTGGACCAGTCGTTCTGTCGCCAGAAGTGGCACCTGCCCTGCGGCAGAGAGGGATCGGTGAGATCTATGGGCTGGGGGCGATCAGAAGCTGGACCCACCTTTGCGTGCAGGCTTGTAGCCTTTCCATACGTATTCGAGGGCTGCTGGGAGCGTCTGTCGGACGGCCCCACCATCGACGTGCCCTGCCTGGCGGCAGAAGACGAACTGATAGTGATACTTTTGTGCCTTCAGCACTTCGGCCATCCGCTGATTTGCCATCGGCCAGTTGTGATAGGTCGATTCTTCATCCTTGTTTCGAATATCGTTCTCGCCTACCTGCATCCAGATCCGCATCGGCTTGGTTTTGCTCTTTGGGATGAGATGCTCATGATACTCCCATGCGCCGTGCGGTGTCTCAGGATTCAGCGGGGACTGCTGATTGACATAGGTGCCGGAGTAGGTCAGGACGCGGTGGTACCATTCTGGATGGAACCACGCCATTGTAAATGCGGCCGCACCGCCGGAGCTGCCACCCATGGTCATACGGGCGTTGGGATCTTTTGTGAAGGTCACATGGTAGTCCTGGGTGATCTTCGGCAGCACTTCCGTCTCGATGAACTCGGCATACTTACCGGAGACTGTGTCGTACTCCAGCCCACGCTCACTGCCCTGTGCATCACCGCCGCCCGAGTTGATGAAAACGCCCACCATGGTGGGCAGGCGATGGTCTGCAATCATGTTGTCGAGGATCGTCGGAATCTCCCCAGCGCCCATGCTGTCCTGCGACACCAGAAACGGCGCGGGAGTTCCGGGCACATACTGGGCGGGAACGTAAACCGTGACATTACGATGATAGGGAACCACTGTACCGGGCGCGTTCTTGCTGATGCCTGGATAGATTTTGCTGTCTGTCGAGTCCATGGTGAACCGATAGACCATGCCCTTCGACACA